>JAJZFE010000328.1 GCA_021798655.1 Acidobacteriota bacterium
ATCCTCTCCGAGCGCACCTCCAGCCCGCACCGCCGCAGCGCGCTGGAACTCGCACTCGCCGAGATCGAGCGACTCCTGCAGGAACTGGGCTACTCCATCAAGCTCTAACGGCGCAAGCTCTAACCGCGTCGCGACAGCACGAACGCATTCGCCTGCGCCACAGGCGTCATCGTCACCGTCTGGATCATCACGTTCGGTTTGCGCGTCGCAATCCAGACAATGGTCTCTGCAATGTCTTCCGCCGTCAGCGGATCGACGTTCGCGTACACCTTTGCCGCGCGCTCTGCATCGCCGCGAAACCGCACCAGGCTGAAGTCCGTCTGCACCATTCCCGGATCCACCGACGCCACGCGCACCGCCGTCCCGTTCAGGTCGATCCGCAGACCTTCCGTGATCGCGCGTTCCGCCGCCTTCGACGCACAGTACACGCCGCCGCCCGCATACGTCATATGCCCCGCAGTCGAGCCCAGGTTGATGATGTGACCGCAGTTGCGCGCCACCATCCCCGGAACGATCGCGCGGGTCACATACAGCAGGCCCTTTACGTTCGTGTCCAGCATCTCTTCCCAGTTCTCGATGTCGTCCTCGTACATCTTCGCCAGCCCGCGGCTCAACCCCGCGTTGTTCACCAGCACCTCCACCGCCTGCCACGCAGCCGGCAGCGCAGCCAGTGCCGTCGCCACCGCCTCGCGGTCGCACACATCCAGCAGGAACGTGTGCACATCGCTTGCGCCAGCCGCACGCAACTGCGGCGCAATCGCCTGCAGCGTCTGCTCGCGCCGCGCGCACACCATCACCTTCGCGCCGAGCCGCGCGAACTCCAGCGCCGTCGCCGCACCAATCCCGGCGCCGCCACCGGTCACAAACACGATCTTGTCTTTCATCGAAATCGCCACAGAAATGTCTCTCCTGCTTGCATCATCCCACAAAGCAGCACCGCACAAGAAAGCGGCTGCGGAAGGTTCTCCGCAGCCGCTCGTATGGTTGTGACGCTGCATTACGGTTGTGGATTGCTCGTCTGCACACCAATTGCATCGCCCGATACCACCAGGTTCACGCGACGGTTCTGCTGTCGTCCCGCTGCCGTGCTGTTGTCCGCGACCGGATCAGCCTTGCCGTAACCATGCGCTGTCACGTTCCCCGCAGGCACACCGTTCTGCGTCAGGAAGTCCGACACAGCATCCGCGCGGTTCTCGCTCAGCTTCTGGTTGTACGCATCGCCGCCGACGGAGTCTGTGTAGCCCTCCACCTGCACCTTCAGCCCTGGATACAGTTGCAGGATCGTCGCAACCTTCGCCAGACTCACCTGGGTTGCAGGCTTCAGCGAGTACTTGCCTGTGTCGAAGAGCACATCGCTCATGTTTACGATGAGCCCGCGAGCGTTCTCCGTCGTAGCCAGCACCGAGTTCAGCTGCGCGCGCAGCTTCTCGCGCGTGGCCTGCGCGTTCTGCTCGCTGGCCTGCGCCTGCTGCTGCGCCGCCGCGGCTGCTGCACGCGCCCGCTCTGCATCCGCATCGGCTTTGGCCTTCGCGGCCTCTGCCTGCGCCTGCGCCAACGCAGCCTGCTGTGCCTGCATGGTTGCGTCCTGCGCCTGCTGTTGTGCCTGCACCTTTGCGTCCTGCGCTTCCTTCTGGCGCTCGTCAGACTCCTTGCGCAGCGCCGTCAACCGCGCGTCTTCCGAGCGCTGCACGGCCTGCCGCGCGTAGGTGATCTCCATCTTCTCGTCGCGGTGCTTGTTCGCGTCCATGTCATCGGCGTTCTTCAGGTCGGTCGTCACCTCGGCCATGATCTCTGGAGCATACTTGTCCGCACCAGCCGCAATGGCGATACGCTGCGCGTTGTGCGCCTCGTACAGCTCCAGCGGAGAGTGCTCGTTGCGCGTGATCGGATTCATGACGCTCTTCGACCCATCCGTGTTCGCATACAGTCCGCGCGGCAGCAGGCTGTAGTTCACATGTACCTGCTCCAGCACGCCCTGCGTCTTGTCCGTGAACACGTTCTGCAACACGATCACGTCACTCGGCTGCGACACCGCGTAGTAAGGCTCCGCCGTCACGATCATGCCGAAGGACTGGAACGATGTAGTCACATCGATGTTGTTCTTCGTACCATCCGGCAGCACCTCGCCGAGATTCTGCGGACGTCCATCCGCAGAGATCGCCCACAGCACATAGGTCAGATACTCCGGTCCAAAGCCGTTCGCCGGCGTCAGGCCCTTGAAGTCGGCGTCGATGTGGATGCCTCCGCGCTCACTCTTCACCTTCGCCTCGCCCTTGGCGTTTGGCAGCAGGTTGGTGCCAACGAAGTTCACATGCGTTGAGTCGCTGCGATGGAAGTAGTTCACCGCATCCAGCTGCCGCTCAACCACCTTCACGTGATAGATGTAGATCCCATTCGCATCCTGCGTGATCACGTCAGCGGATTTGGCGCCCGGCGCGATGGTCGTCGGATTCGGTGCCTGAGCATGGATCGCTGGTGCTAACAAACCTGTAAGTGCTGCGGCCGAAGCCGCAACAACAAATCGCCTCATCGTTCCAAACATTGTCGATCTCCTTGCTGATTGTCCGCGCATACAACACGGCCGTTCGCCGTTGTCCGGCGTAACAACTGCTTCGGATGCTCAATCAACAAGGAAAAGCCGTACGAAGATTAAGGTTCTTTTCAGGCAACCCGACGCGCTTCTACTGCCCGAGAATCGGCACGCCGGCAACGCTCATGCTGTTCGCGATGCGCTGTTTCCACTCCGCAGGTCCTGTGATGTGTACGCTGCTCCCAGCCGTGTCCACGGCGACCGTCACGGGCATGTCCACGACATCGAACTCGTAGATCGCTTCCATCCCGAGATCACCAAACGCCACAAGACGCGAGTGCTTGATCGCCTTGGATACCAGGTACGCAGCGCCGCCGATCGCGATCAGGTACACAGCTTTGTTGTCTCGTATCGCCTCGATCGCCAGTTCGCCACGCTCAGCCTTGCCGACCATGCCAAGCAGTCCGGTCTGCTCCAGCATCTGTCGCGTGAACTTGTCCATGCGCGTTGCGGTCGTTGGTCCCGCAGGCCCAACCGCCTCATCGCGCACCGCATCGACGGGCCCAACGTAGTAGATCAGCCGATCGCGAAAGTCTACGGGCAAGGTTTCGCCGCGGCTCAGCATGTCGGTCATGCGCTTGTGTGCTGCGTCGCGACCGGTCAGCAGCTTGCCGTTCAGCAGCAGCACATCGCCCGGCTTCCACGTGCTCACCTCAGCGTGTGTCAACGCATCAAGGTTCACGCGCTTCGCACCGTGCGGCTCATACGTCAGCTTCGGCCAGCTCTCCAGCGACGGCGGATCGAGGTACACAGGCCCGCTGCCATCCATCACAAAGTGCGCGTGCCGAGTTGCAGCGCAGTTGGGAATCATCGCCACCGGAAGGTTCGCCGCGTGCGTCGGCCAGTCGTAGATCTTCACGTCCAGAACGGTCGTCAGCCCGCCAAGCCCTTGCGCGCCGATGCCCAGCGCGTTCACCTTGTCGTAGATCTCCACGCGCAGCCGCTCGATGTTCGTCTGTGCTCCGCGCGCCTTCAACTCCTGCATGTCAATCGGATCCATCAGGCTTTGCTTGGCCAGCAGCATCGCCTTCTCCGCCGTGCCGCCAATGCCGATGCCCAGCATCCCAGGCGGACACCAGCCCGCACCCATCGTCGGCACCGTCTTCAGCACCCAGTCAATAATCGAGTCCGAAGGATTCAGCATCACGAACTTGCTCTTCGCCTCGCTGCCACCGCCCTTCGCTGCGACCGTAACATCCAGCGTATTGCCTTGCACCAGCGACACTTCCACCACGCATGGCGTGTTGTCCTTGGTGTTCTTGCGGCTGAACGCAGGGTCAGCCAGAATGCTGCCGCGCAGCTTGTTGTCGGGATCGAGCCACGCCTGTCGAACGCCTTCATCACACATCTGCTGCAGCGTCAGCGTCGCCGCGCCACCATCGGCTGCGACGAAGCGGCACTCCATGCCGAGCTTGAGGAACACCGTCACAATGCCGGTATCCTGGCAGATCGGACGATGGCCTTCGGCGCACATCCGCGAGTTCACCAGGATCTGCTTCATCGCGTCTTTCGCAGCAGGTGACTGCTCCAGCTCATACGCCTTCGCGAGGTTCTCGATGTAGTCAACCGGATGGTAAAAGCTGATGTACTGCAGTGCCGCGCGTATGCTCTCGACGAGGTCGTCCTGACGAATGTTGGTCATATCATCTCCGCGACTCATGATACGTCCGGAAGGTGCTGAGACTCACCCCGCAAACTACGACAGCACCTATAATCGAACAGGTCAGAGGCCATCAACGTGAGTCAAGACATCGTCGAAATTACGGGGTTACGCAAGGTCTACCCCGGCAAACATCCCGTCACAGCCGTCGATGGCATCGACCTGCATGTTCCAGCAGGACTCATCTACGGTCTGCTTGGTCCCAACGGCGCCGGCAAGACGACGACCATCTCCGTCGCCACCACGCGCGCAGTGCCCACAGCTGGCTCGGTTCTTATTGCGGGCATCGACGTCGTCGTTCATCCCGCCATCGCAAGGCGCTTCATCGGCGTCGTGCCGCAGTACAACACGCTGGACCGCTCGTGCACTGTGGCAGAGAACATCCACTTCCATTGCCTCTACTTCGGGATGACAGCCGCGCAGGCCAGATCGCGAACCGCGCAGCTGCTGGAGCAGTTCCGGCTCACTGATCGCGCTCAGGCGTACCCACAGATGCTCAGCGGCGGGCTCGCGCAGCGGTTGCAGATCGCGCGCGCCATCGCGCATCATCCGCGCGTGCTCTTCCTCGACGAGCCGAGTGCGGGGCTCGACCCGCAAAGCCGCATCGCCATGTGGGACGCCGTTCAGGCTCTGCGCGGCGAGGGAATCACCGTTGTGCTCACTACGCATTACATGGAAGAGGCAGACGCACTCTGTGATCGCCTCGCCGTCATCGACCACGGAAAAATACTCGTGGAAGATTCTCCCTCCGCGCTAAAGGCATCCATCGGCGGTGACAAGATCTACGAGCTTCGCCTGCCGAGCCACTTCGATGCTGCGACGTTGCAGATGCGTCTCCGCGAACTCGCAGGTGTCAACGCCGTAGAGCCAGTGGCAGACGGCCTGCGTGTGCTGGCCCGCGCGCAGGATGGCCTGCTCGCCGCCGTCGTCACCACGGCAAGCCCCTTCGGCCTTCGCGACGTGACCACCACCGAGCCAAGCCTCGAAACCGTCTTTATCCGGCTTACCGGCCGCGACCTGCGCGAGTAGCGCGTACCAGGAGCAGCAATGACCGAAGTAGTTGCCACCAGTAACGACACGCGATGGGTCATCTACAGCCGTGCCTTCATCGGCCTCATGCGGCGCGACCTGCGCGTGCTCAGCCGCGAGATTGCGCCTTTCCTCATCCGTGTCGCGATGAATCCGCTGCTCTTTCTCTTCGTATTCACCTACGTAATGCCGCACATGAGCGGAGCGTCTGCGGGCCCTGCTGCACAGATGGCCGCAGGCGGCGGCTTCGGGACAGTGCTGCTGCCTGGCTTGATGGCTGTGGCGATCATGTTCTCCGGCATCGCTGCGGTTGCGTTACCGCTTGCGCAGGAATTCGGCATCACCCGTGAGATCGACGACCGCGTCATGTGTCCGTTGCCTATTGCCGCCGTGGCAGCGGAGAAGATCGTCTTCTCTGCGATCCAGAGCGTAATCGCTGCGGCGCTGGTCTTTCCACTCGCGTACTACATCCCATCCACGCCGGTGCAGGTGCACGTCGGCAGCTGGTTATTTCTCGCCACTGTTGTGGTGCTCGCCAGCCTCGTCGCTGGAGCGCTCGGGCTCACCATCGGCACTTCGGTGCAGCCCAAACAGATTGGACTCATCTTCGGCGTTGTGGTGGTGCCCATCACGTTTCTGGGCTGCGTGTACTATCCGTGGGCGCTTCTCAACCACATCCGCTGGCTGCAGTATGGTGTGCTCGTCAACCCGATCGTATACATGAGTGAGGGTCTGCGTTCGTCGTTGACGCCTTCGGCTCACATGCCCAACTGGCTCATCCTCGCGATGCTGGTCTTCTTCCTGGCATTGCTCACATGGGTCGGCATGAAGGGCTTCGCGCGCCGCGTGCTCAACTGATCGTGTGCTCCGCTGCTACTCTGCGGCCACGGTATGTCGCGGCGCAGCGGGACGTTCCATCGTCGCGTGCATCAGCTTCGCGGCAAGATCGGCGGCGATCACCGCTCCGTGGAATCGCCCGTTCTCGATGAAGATCTCGTTCGTCCTCTCGCCGGCAACAATCACGCCTGCAAGGTAGAGACCCGGTACGTTCGACTCCAGTGTGGCTGGATCGCACACCGGGCAGCGCGCGTTGTTCTCATCCAGCCTGACTCCGAGCGATTCGATGAACTCAAAATCTGGATGATAACCCGTCAGCGCGAATACGAAGTCGTTGGCGATCGTCTTAGGTCCCTCCGGAGTCAGCAGCGTCACGGCATCCTCCGTGATCTCGCGGACCGTCGTTGAGAGATGCGCCGCGATCTCGCCGTTCTTGATGCGGTTCTCGATGTCGGGCTTGATCCAGTATTTGATGTGCCGATGCAACTCTGCACCGCGATGGACGAGCGTGACGCGCGCGCCGTGCCGCCACAGTTCGAGCGCCGCGATGGCTGCAGAGTTCTTGCCGCCGATCACCAGCACGTCCTGCGCGAAGTATGGATGCGGCTCGTCATAGTAGTGCTTCACTTTGGCGAGTTGTTCGCCTGCAATGCCAAGGTGATTGGGCAGATCATAGTAGCCCGTGGAGACGATGATCTTGCGCGCGACATAGATGTTGCTGCGCCCAAAACGATCCGTCGTGTGAACTTCAAACCGTCCATCTGCGCCGGTGACGCGGTCCACCTTCTCATACTGCCGCACATCCAGTTGATAGTGCGCCGCAACCTTGCGATAGTATTCGAGTGCTTCCATCCGACTTGGCTTCTGGTTCGGCGATGAGAAGGGAATGTTGCCTATCTCCAGCAACTCCGGCGTGGTGAAGAAGGTCATGTTCGCCGGATAGTGGAAGAGCGAGTTGGTCAGGCAGCCCTTGTCGACCAGCACAACATTCAGCCCGCATTCCTGCGCGGCGATCGCACATGCCAGGCCTGTGGGGCCAGCGCCAATCACCAGAACGTCGAAGTCAGCTGCATCTGTCATCCGTTCTTCAATCCCGTCTCTCATACGTCTTATTGTACGGAGGACCGCGATACGATGGGAGAGGTGAATTGCCGGAGAGCATCTTCGATCTGCATAGGGTTATCGGCGCTGTGCCTCTACGCAGTGGCGCAGGGCGTGCCGCAGGGTGGCCCGATCGACGGCAAACACGCTCTTGCGAAGGGTGACTTCGCGAGAGCGAAGACGATCTATGCGGAGTATCTGCAGACGCACGCGGCGAGCGTGCCGGCGCAGATGGGGCTGGCGGATGCCGAACTCGGATTGCACGAGTATGAGGCAGCCGAGTTGCAGTATCGTGCAGTCACGGAGGCGCAGCCGGAGCTTTGGATCGCACACAAGAACCTGGTCATCATTGAAGCCGCGCTGGGCCGCTGGAGCGAGTTCGACCGCGAACGCGCTTTGCTGAAGGCCGCACGCGAGCGCGGCGCGCCAGGCATCAGCCTGCATGAGAGTGACGTGATCGATACCCTTGACGTTCGCGGACAGCACTGGATCGTGCGCGAGTACGACGAGCCGGCAGGCCGTTCGTTGACGCGGTATAACTTCGAACGCTTCAGCACGAGCGGCCGCGCGGAGGAGTACATCTCGCTGGAGTCGGCCGGGGCCGCGCAGAAGGCTCTGACACCGGAAGATGTGAAGATTGGCAAGAGCGCGCCGCCGGTGGGGATCGATGACTTTGCGCTGAATTACTACACGGCGAAAGGGCATGGCACGATCACGCGATATCCGAAGGACGAGCCGAGCTATGAGACGGTGCGCGCGGCAGTGGTGCGGTGGCTGCGACGGTAAGTTGTCGCAGTGACCTCTGCGTGACCTCCGTTCCCTTCGCTGACTCCGCGTTTTCTTTCGGGGATGTGTGGGTAGTTGGCGGTGTCCGTCGCCAGCTGCAGCAGAAATGCAGAGGGGCAGAGGATGGAGAGGTTTCGCGGAGGAGGTTCGCCGCACTACCGCAGGGCGGCGTCGACCTCGGCATAATACGTCGGTGCCTTCAGGATCTCGCGGGGCTTTGAGCCGTCTGCGGGTCCCACGAGGCCGTCGCGTTCCATCAGGTCGATCAGGTGAGCCGCGCGGCCGTAGCCGATCCGAAGCCTCCGCTGCAGCAGAGACGTCGAAGCCTTGCCAAACTCGAAGACCAGGCGCACTGCGTCGTCGAACATCGGATCGTTCTCTTCGCCGTCATTCGCGCTGCCGCCTTCGGCGTTGCCTTTCTCGTCCTTCGGGCCTTCCAGAAAGCCTTCGACGTACTCGGCTTCGCCCTGCGCGCGCCAGAAGGCCGTGACCTCGGCAATCTCTTTCTCCGTGACGAACGGAGCGTGTACGCGTTGCAGTCGGGACGTACCGGGCGGCAGGAAGAGCATGTCGCCGCGACCCAGCAGGCTCTCTGCGCCATTGCTGTCGATGATAGTGCGCGAGTCCACCTTCGTCGCCAGGCGGAAGCTCATGCGCGTCGGCACGTTCGCCTTGATCAGGCCCGTAATCACATCGACGGAAGGCCTCTGCGTGGCCAGCACCAGATGAATGCCTACGGCGCGAGCCATCTGCGCCAGTCGCGTAATGGACTCTTCCACATTGGCGCGATCCAGCATCATCAGGTCGGCGAGCTCGTCGATCACGATCATGATGTAGGGCAGTGGCTCCTGATTCACGTCCTCGAAGAGGTATTCGCTGCCGTGGTCGAAGAGCTTGTTGAACTGGTCGATGTTGCGAACGTGGTTCGCGGCGAGGAGCTTGAGTCGCCGCTCCATCTCGCGAACGGCGTTGCGCAGCGCATTGGCCGCGAGTTTGGCTTCGGTGATGATCGGCGTGAACAGGTGCGGGATGCCTTCGTACATACCCAGCTCCACGCGCTTGGGATCGACGAGGATCATGCGAACCTGTTCAGGCGTGCTCTTGTACAACACGCTCATGATCATCGCGTTGATCGCGACAGACTTGCCCGAGCCGGTGGAGCCGGCGATCAGTACATGCGGCATCGATGCGAGATCGCCAGTAACGATGCGGCCGCTGATGTCCTTGCCCAGTGCGATGGCGAGTCGCGACTTGCTCTGCGCGAAGCTCTCGCACTCAACCACATCGCGCAGCCAGATCGTCTCACGCTCGCGGTTGGGTACCTGGATGCCGACCGTGGATTTGCCTGGCATGCGCTCAATCAGGATGGATTCAGCGGCCATCGCAAGGCACAGATCATCGGCCAGCCCGGTGACGCGCGCATACTTCACGCCTGCATCGGGACGGAACTCGAAGGTGGTAACGACTGGCCCGGGATTGATCTGCTCCACGTTGCCGTCCACGCCGAACTCGCCGCACTTCTCCACGAGCACGCGGGCCTCGGCGCGCAGCTCATCTTCGCGGACCAGCGCATGTTCTTCGC
>JAJZFE010000515.1 GCA_021798655.1 Acidobacteriota bacterium
CCTTACCTCCTGCACGCCCGACGTGAAGTAGGTAATCAACCCCAGCAGCCGGTAGGCCGCATGGATCAGCCGGTTCAACCCCGGCTCCTCCAGCCCAGCCGCCTCCAGAAATTCGGTCCGCTCAGCCGGCTCCAGTTGTGCAATCTCGGCCTCCATCGCGCCGCATATCCGCACCACCTCGCTGCCCTCTTCGGCCGCGCGCTGCTCCACCAGCCGGGTGTACGCATTGCCGTCGACGATGCCCGCCTCATCCACATTTGCCACATACAACTGCGGCTTCATCGTGATCAGGAACAGATCGCGCGCCACAGCCTTCTCATCATCGGTCAACTCTGCGGTACGCGCCGGCTTGCCCGCATTCAGCGCCTCCGAGAGCTTCACAATCGCCGACAGCTCGCTCTTCTGCGCAGCCGTCGCCGACTGACTCTTCGCTGCCTTCTCGGCCTTCGTCCGCCGCTTCTCGACCGTATCCAGGTCGGCCAGCAGCAGCTCCGTGTTGATGATGTCGATGTCGTGCAGCGGATTCACGCCGCCCGCCACGTGGATCACCTCAGCATCTTCAAAGCACCGCACCACATGCAGAATCGCGTCTGTCTGACGAATGTGCGAGAGGAACTGGTTGCCCAGGCCTTCGCCCTTGCTCGCTCCCTCCACAATCCCGGCGATGTCCACGAACTCCATCGTCGTGGGCACAATGGAGTTTGGCTTCACCATGGTCACAATGCGATCCATGCGCGCATCGGGCACGGGCACAATCCCGACATTCGGGTCGATGGTACAGAACGGGTAGTTTGCAGCCGCAGCCTTCGAGGCCGTCAGCGCGTTGAAGATGGTGGACTTGCCGACGTTCGGCAGCCCGACGATTCCGCAGTTCAGAGGCATGAGTTCGTAGGATCCTTTACCTCTCTATTGGAACATGCGCAGCGCCTCCTTGCAGCAGCACCCGGTTCGCACCGGACGCCGCGCCTGAGTCCAACCTGCATCGACCTCATCTAATCTTCATCATGCAGGTAGGCATTGACAGCTTCGTCGAGACCGTCCTCGGCTCCAACCGTTCGCCTGCGGAGTTGGGCGCTCAACGCGTCCGCGAGCTCCTTGACGAGATCGAGCTGGCCGACCGCTCCGGCGTCGACGTCTACGGCATCGGCGAACATCATCGCGAAGAGTACATCGCTTCGTCGCCCGCAGTCCTGCTCGCCGCCGCTGCCGCGCGCACCCGGAACATCCGCCTTACCTCAGCGGTTACGGTCCTCAGCTCTGACGATCCTGTGCGCGTCTTCCAGGACTTCGCCACCCTCGACCTCATCTCTCAGGGCCGCGCGGAGATCATCGTCGGCCGCGGCTCCTTCATCGAGTCCTATCCGCTCTTCGGCTATGACACGCAGTACTACGACGAGCTCTTCGCCGAGAAGCTTGACCTGTTGCTGAAGCTGCGCGAGCAGACCCGCGTCGAGTGGCAGGGCAAACACCGCGCCTCGCTCACCGGACAAGGCGTCTGGCCGCGCCCGCTGCAGCCGCAACTGCCCATCCGCCTCGGCGTCGGCGGAACCCCTGAGTCCTTCGCACGCGCCGGATTGCTCGGCCTGCCGCTGACGGTTGCGATCATCGGCGGCGAGCCCCACCGCTTCCGCCCTCTCGTTGACCTGTACCGCGAAGCCGGTCGCCGCGCCGGCCACGCACCTGAGTCGCTTGACGTAGCCGTCCACGCCATTGGCTTCCT
The DNA here is from genome assembly GCA_021798655.1 of Acidobacteriota bacterium. The sequence goes on from JAJZFE010000515.1 coordinate 1,721, forward strand.
CGCCGACACCACCCGGCAGGCCGCCGACACCCTCTGGCCCGCCTACTCCACCACCTTCACTCGCATCGGCCGCGAGCGCGGCTGGCCTCCAACGACCCGCGCCGCCTTCGACGCCCAGTGTTCCGGGCAGGGAGCTTTCTTCGTCGGCGATCCGGACACCGTCACCCGCAAGATGTGGAACGTGAGTGATGCGCTCGGCGGTGTCTCGCGGATCACCCTGATGATGAGCGGCGGCCCACTGCCCCACGCCAGCATGCTCCGCGCCATCGAGCTGCTGGGGGCCGAGGTTGGCCTGGCTGTCCACCAGCCGGTGCCGGCTACGACCCAGCGCTGACCACTGCGAAACGCGCATGCAGCGTGCAGCCACAGGGCCGCACGAATCGTTGCGCCGGACCTCCCGAGTAGAAATCTTTGGGTACATGTGCATGCAAAGTTTTGCACAGTACTAAAGATTGCTCTTTCGTACCAGGTTGATTGCAAAGGAGAAATGCTTTGGTGATGCAGGTGCTTCTATCAAGGTCGTAAAGATGTAAACCATCTACGACCAGAAATCGATTGGAGGTACTGATGCTTCACTTTTCCCTCAAGATTGTTACTACGCTGGCGCTCGTTACGGCGCTATCTGCGGCTACGGCGAGCCTGGCGCAAATGCAAGCTACGCCCGTCTCCGCGTCCACGACCTCGCGGTCCAACCATTCGCTCGCTCAGCAGAATGTAACCTGGCATGACACCACGCCGAACCAGACGATCACGGCGCATGTTCGCAACGGCGTGCTCACAATTGATGGCATGGTGGGCAAGGTTCAGTTGAACTATAACATTGAGCGCACAGGGTTTATGTACTTCTTTGTTCCGGGCGTGGGAACCGCGGTTGTGTCCATGTCTCCCATCGCGGACGGGGTGAAGGTGCCCAATGCGTTCGATGGAGACAAGCTGGCGTTTACTGCGGGCGGACACTCGTTCGAGCTCAGCAGCGAGGGCAATCTGCTCTCGAAGAAGAAGCAGGCGAAGGCCGATGTGTACGTAAGGCTTGACAGTGCAACAGTTGCGTTAGGCCGGTACCCGAAGATGGGCTTCGGCAATACAACCGAACCGCCCTATGTCTGGCCGCTCTCCGAGGTCGCGCCGCAGGAGAAAGTGGACTATGTGGTGACGCCGCCACCGATGCCCAAGAGTATACTGCCGCAGACGGTGGAGACGGCTTCCACCCATTCGCAGGGCAGCCACTAGCGCGACATGGTGTGAGTTTCGTGTGCATCTCAGCGCAAAGTTGGGCTGCAGGACGACACTCTCAGCAGAGTTTTCAGTTGCAGGTTTGAAGAAGGTTCGGCGGGAGTCGGGGAGCGAGGGGATCTGAGTGGTTGGCCATGACGGCCGACGGGTCAGATCCCCTCGCCGTTGGCGACGAAGTCGGCGCGGGCCTGTTGCTCGCTGCGGTACTGGGCGCGTTCCTCCTGCTCGGCCACGAGGCCGCTGGCAGGCTCCACGGGGAGGGTCGGGTGGAGTTCGCCGTCGAGGCGCTCGACGCGGCACTGGAGAGATTTGACCTGGTCGGCGAGGGCGATGATGACATCGGAGAGTGGGTCGTTGATCTCGCGGGGGTCGGTGATGAGGACGCGCTTGCCGGACTGGTAGACGATGTGGGCAGGGACGCCGACGACGGTGGAGTCCGGCGGGACGTCGCGGAGGACGACCGAGCCGGCGCCGACGCGGGAGTTCTCGCCGATGGTAATGTTGCCGAGGATGTTGGCGTTGTTGCCGACGAAGATGTTGTCGCGGAGGGTGGGGTGGCGCTTGCCGCCGATCTTGCCGGTGCCGCCGAGGGTGACGCCCTGATAGAGGGTGACGTCGTTGCCGACGATGGCGGTCTCGCCGATGACGACGCCCATGCCGTGGTCGATGAACAGGCGGCGGCCGATGGTGGCGCCGGGATGGATCTCGATGCCGGTCCAGAAGCGGACGACCTGGGAACCAAGGCGGGCGATGAGTTTGAAGTGGCGGCACCAGAGCCAGTGGTTGATGTGGTGCGCCCAGACTGCGTGCAGGCCGGGATAGCAGAGCAGCACCATGAGCCGCGAGCTGGCCGCCGGGTCGCGCTCGAGGATGATGCGGGTGTCTTCGCGGATGGATTCGAAGAGGTTCATGGCTGGGATGATGATAGCGCGGGTGCGGGTGCTGGGGCTTTCCCTGCTCAATTCTCTGCGCCGGGATCGTGCGAGGGGGAGGGGGATGAGGATGTCCAAGCCTCATTTGCCGGAGATGGGGTGCATGGTGGCTGAGCGGGCATGAGCAGTCTGTAGCCCATAAGGAGTGGGGACGGAGGGAGCAGGGCGGGACAGCCTACGGGACAGCCTAATGGAGACAGGCGAGTCGGCCGATAGAGGAACTATGTCCAAGGGGTGAGGAGCTACGGAAGGTTTGAAAATGTGTCGTGTGGTGGCAAAGTGCATGGCTGCGGTCCTGGTGGCTACGGTTACAGCGCTGGTGTTGGGCGTGTCGGCTGGGTATGTGCTGGCGCGCACGATTGTGCTGCGCGTGGCCGAGGACCGGCTCATCCACCAGACGGTGCGCAGCCTGGCCGCTGCGGATGCTGATACTGCAGTCGCACGCGACGCGCTGGCGGCGATGAATGCGTCACCCTATGCTTACTGCTCGGACGCCGAGCTGACGTACTTCCGGCATATTCTGTTCCGTTCGGTGTACCTGCGAGAGGGTGGGCGGATGGGTGCCGATGGACGCATCGATTGCTCCACGACGCTGGGCCGGGACGCGCTGCCGCAGGAGCGGTTCAAGGCGGTTGACACGGAGAGAGACGGCTCCCGCGTGTACTGGAACCTGGCTCCGTTCCGCACCTCGAAGGAGGCGACCTCGGTGCTGCAGGAAGGCACGTCCTATGTGGACGGGGCCATGCAGACGCACAGTGAGGGGCTGCCGCCCGGAGCCAGCATGACGCTGACCCTGCGCGATGTCCACGGTCAATCGATCAACCTGTCTGCGACGGGCGTGTCGTTTGTAAAGAACGGCTATCGAAGCGTGGACGGAATCCTGTCGGACACGCGCTGCTCGGTGCATGATCCCTATTGCGTGACCGGGTCGATCCCCGAGGTGGAGGCGTTTCACCTGGGACGGTCCATGTTTGCGGCATGCATGACGCTGATGGGCGTGGTCGGCCTGGTGTTTGGCCTGGGTTGGTCGTTCGTGTTGTGCCACAAGTGGACTCGGGGGCAACAACTGCGAAGGGCTATTCGCCGAGATGAGCTGAGGATTGCCTACCAGCCGGTGGTGGACCTGGCCAGTGGCCGGATTGTGGGCGCGGAGGCCCTGGCACGCTGGAGGGATGAGGATGGGCTGGAGGTGCCCCCGGATGTATTTATCCCGCTGGCGGAGCACGGAGGGTTCGTGGGCGAGATTACGCGACTGGTGTTGCGGCACGTACTGTGCGATCTCGGCGACCTGCTGCGCTCTGTCCCCGACTTTCAAGTGCATGTGAATGTAACCGCGTGGGACCTGGCTGCGGCGGGGTTTGTGCCCAGGATGGAAGTGGTGCTGGAGAGGGCCGGGGTGAGCCCGGAGAGTGTGGCGATCGAGATCACCGAGACCTCGACGGCGAACAATCCAAGAGCGATAGAGGCCATCCGGCAGATGCGGCTGGCGGGGCACCGCGTGTACATTGATGATTTCGGGACGGGGTATTCGAGCCTCGGTTATTTGCAGGAGCTGTCGGTGGACGCGATCAAGATCGACAAGGTGTTTACGCGAGCCATCGGGACCGGCTCGTTGAACGTGAATCTTCTGCCGCAGATCCTCGCGATGGCCGAGGCACTGCACCTGGAGATTGTGGTGGAGGGCATTGAGAACGCAGAGCAGGCGCGCTACTTTGCCACGGGCAAGCGCATTCGCGGCCAGGGCTGGCTCTATGGCCGGCCGATGCCGGCGGCCGAGTTTCTGGAGGTGCTGGCCGTGGACCGGGAGCGCCCGGAGTGGAAGATCATGCAGGATGGATACGGCCAGGACCGGCGTTACACATCACCGACCGCGTCCACGACGGCGTAGACCAATAGACCGGGCTTGAGACGTGACCCCTCTGCGATGCGGGTATATGTTGCGGGCCTTTGGCCCCCGGGGTGGATGCGTTAGAGGTTGACGGTGGATGTTGGGGTGTTGAGGGCCTGCTGGCGGAGGTCGTCGAAGAGCACGGTGGAGAGGTAACGCTCGCCGGAGCTGGGGATGATGACGACGATGAGCTTGCCGGCGTGCTGGGGGTCGCGGGCAAGCTGGATTGCCGCGTGGACCGCCGCGCCGGCGGAGATGCCGACGAGGAGGCCTTCCTCGCGGGGAAGGCGGCGGGCCATGGTAAGGGCTTCGTCGTTGGTGACCTGGAGGATCTGGTCGATGAGATGGGTGTCGAGGGTGTTGGGGATGAAGCCGGCGCCGATGCCCTGGATCTTGTGGGGGCCGGGCTTGCCGCCGGAGAGGACGGGGCTGTCGGTGGGCTCGACGGCGACGGTGAAGAAGCCGGGCTTGCGGGACTTCATGTACCGGCTGACGCCGGTGAGGGTGCCGCCGGTGCCGACGCCGGAGACGAGAATGTCGGCGGTGCCGTCGGTGTCGTTCCAGATCTCGGGGCCGGTGGTTTCGAAGTGGATCTGCGGGTTGGCGGGGTTGTCGAACTGCTGGAGGATGTGGCTGTTGGGGGTCTGGGAACGGATCTCCTCGGCCTTGGCGATGGCACCCTTCATGCCGTTGACGCCGGGGGTGAGGACGATCTTTGCACCGAAGGCGAGGAGGAGGATGCGGCGCTCGACGGACATGGTGTCGGGCATGGTGATGACGAGGGGGTAGCCTTTGACGGCGGCGGCGAAGGCGAGGCCGATGCCTGTGTTGCCGCTGGTGGGCTCGATGAGCGTGGTGAGGCCGGGGGTGATCTTGCCGTCGCGCTCGGCGGCTTCGATCATGGCGAAACCGATGCGGTCCTTGACGCTGCTGACGGGGTTGCTGCTCTCCAGCTTGACCACGACTCGGGCGCTACAGCCGGCGGTCACGTGGTTCAGTTGGACCAGCGGGGTGTGGCCGATGAGGTCGGTGGCGGTGGCAGCGATGTTCATGGTGTCCTCTCAAGGTGCGTAGGGATTGGATGCGCGCGGACTCGTTGCGGCGCGCAGATCTTATGGTCTTCGCTATGCGGCCTTGTTGTCCAGTCTGCGCGGAGGCGGGAGGGGCTGGAACCCAGAGGCTATGCGGTGGTGGTCACTCGCTGGGGGGCCTGGTTGCCTGTGAGTGGCCCAAGATGAAGCGGCGAAAGGCTTCGGCGTTGCCGCGCGGCTCGGGGCCGGAGGGATAGGCGAGCGCAAATTTTCTGGCGAGCTTGAGGCCTTTGACGCGTGCGATGCCGAGCGTGTGCAGTGCGAGCTGGTGGCGCACCGACCACTGCGATACGAAGGTGACGCCGAGACCGGCCTCCACCGCGCTGACCTGGCCTTCGGTCGAATCCAGCTCCATGACGGTGCGCAGATCCTTCTTCTTGAGGCCGGCCTTGGCGAGCGCGTTCTCGATGACGCGGCGGGAGCCGGAGCCAAACTCGCGCATGAGGAGGGGCGCCTGGAAGAGGTCCTGCACGCCGATCGTCTGCCCGGCCCACTCGTGGCTGGCGGGAACGATCAACACCAGGTGGTCTTCCATGAAGGGCTCGATGTGCAGGTCCTTGCGCAGGCCGGGCCCTTCGATGAGCGCGAGTTGGACGCGATGCTCGGCGACCGCGTCGAGCATCGCGTCGGTGTTGCCGCTGACGGCGGTGACGGCGACGCGCGGATGCTCACGCAGGAAGGCGGCGACGAAGTTGGGGAGAAGATACTGCCCGATGGTCTGCGATGCGCCGAGGATGAGCGTTCCGGCGTGCGTACCAGAGGTTCCGGTGACGGCTTCAAAGGCTTCGTCGGAGAGGGCTTTGAGCTGCTCGGCGTAGGGGAGCAGGACTGCTCCGGCGGCGGTGAGTGTGATGCGGCCGCCGACGCGGTCGAAGAGTGGGAGGCCGTACTCGTCCTCAAGCGCCTTGATCTGCTGCGTGACTGCCGGCTGCGTGAGGAGCAACTCCTCGGCGGCACGCGTGAAGTTCAGATGCCGTGCGACCACGCGAAAGACCTTGAGCCGAAAGTTCTCCATCGTTTGTATAAGCCTCATCGGAGGAGTTGCGCGCCGTGACCTCAACCGCACGACGAGGACTGCGCCGCACATCCAGCCAACAGCAATCTCGAAACCACTCGATGCTATTGTCCTCTAATCCGGGGTTGCGTGAGCGGGCGACGCGGTGCCGCGACTCTTGTAATTTACTCGGGCAGCGGTAAGGGGACTGTCTTGCCGGTTTGCGCCGATCGCTGCGCCGCATCGAGAATCTCGGTGACCGTGATGTTCGTCTTCAACGCAGAGACGCTATCGCCCTCCTGCACCTGGCCGCTCAAGACTGCCTCCAGATAGTGCAGCGGATCATCGTACGGTGGCGGCAACGGCTTTCCTGTTTCGATGGTGCCTGCCTTGTCATCCTTTCGCCGCACATCCAGAGTTGTGGAGTCCAATGCTTTGGCAAAACCGGTGCTGCCGTAGACATCCATCTCCTTAATAGAGAAGGGCCAATTCCACGAAGCCTGCACAATGGCTATGGAATTCTTGTAGTTCAGCAGAATGTCCGCCTCGTCGTCCACTCCCGGATACAGATCCGGTTGCATACTCTTTGCCACGGCGGTGACCGATAGAGGCGCCTCGCCATGAAGCATCGACGTGAGCAGATCGGGGCCATAGCAACCAAAATCCGTCAGCGCTCCGTCTCCATTCTGCTTCGGATCGAGGAGCCATTGCATGAACTCCGGCTGTACGCCAATCTTCTTCGGGCCCTGGTGGCCATCGCGAAATACCACCTTGACAAGGGTCCCGAGCGCGCCGTCTGCGAGCAGTTGGCTGGCCTGCGTGTTGCTCGCGTACCAGCTTGTTTCGTAGTCCACGAGCACATGAATGTTGCCGCGCTTCGCCGCGCGCTCGATGGCGAGTGCATCCTCGTAGCGGAAGGCCAGTGGCTTCTCCATCATCACGTGGACGCCGAGCGCGGCGCACTCTTCCACCACGCGGCGGTGGTCGCTGGCTGCGGTGAAGACCAGCGCTGCCTGCGGATGCGCGTGCGCCACCATCTCCGCAATGCTCTTGAAGTGCAAGCCGGGCGAGAGGTGATACTGGCGAGCATAGGCATCGAACAACTTCTGATCCGGTTCGACGATGCCGACTACTTCCACGTCAGGACGTTCGAGGATTCCACCCGCTGGGGTCAGCGCACTCGCGTGGAAGAAGCCTGCCACGTGTCCGTGCACCAGGCCCACAACTCCCACCCTTAACGGAGCCGCAGACGCGCAGGTGGACACGAATGCAAACAGCAATACCATGAGTCGTTTCATTGCATACCCTCTGTAATCTGAGATCTTTGATAGAAGAATTTTGATCACACAACGTACGGAGTCAGGCGGCGCGGCAGGCTGCGACAGCGTCTTCTTCCGACGCGAAGACGCCAAAGAGGCTGAGGATGCCCACCATCTTGAAGGTCTTGGTCGCGAAACTCGACGGGTTCACAAGCTTGGTGTCGCCGCCGATCTGGCGGGTGCGGCGGAGCGCATTGACGACCGCGCCAATGCCGGAGGAGTCGACGAAGGGCATCTCGGCGAGGTCGAGGATGAGATAGATGCAGCCATTCGCGAGCGCCGATTCGAGTGTGGCGTCGAACTCGCGCACGCACTCGGCAATGAATCGCCCCTTGAGGCGAAGGACGCAGGTATCACCACTCTGTCTTATGTCGATATCCACGAAGCCTCCTGT
>JAJZFE010000285.1 GCA_021798655.1 Acidobacteriota bacterium
GACGGCGGCGTACATGCTGGGGTCGATGCCGGAGTCTGCGCCGCCGCCGAAGACCGGGGCGGGATGCTGAGTGCGCCACCAGCGGATGGACATGAAGCAGATGGGGACATCGACCGCCGCGAAGATGGCGAGCGCGGCGGAGATGACGCCGGTGTGTCCGTCGGAGGAGAGGCGGCGGACGAGGAGATAGCTGACGTAGAGGAGCCAGAGGAGGAGGTAGCTGGTCATGCGCGCGTCCCAGGCCCACCAGATGCCCCAGGCGGCGCGGCCCCACAACATGCCGGTGGCGAGGCCGATGGTGGAGAAGAGGACGGTCATCTCAGCGGAGGCGACGGCGAAGGCGTCGGCCTGGTTGGCGCGCTCGATGTTGCGGGGCCGCCACCAGAGATAGAGCAGCGAGGCGACGGCGTTGAGGTAGGGGAAGAGCAGGCTCCAGATGGTGTGCGGGAAGTGGTAGAAGAAGGCGCGATAGAGGTTGCCCATGGTGGCTTCGGGGGGCGCGACCATGGCCTGATAGAAGCCGATCGCCAGGACGATGGCGGTGAGCGCAAACCATGTCTGGCCTAGCTTGCCCGCAAATCCGGAGGTCTTGTGTGTCTCGTTCACAAGCATCATTTTAGCGCCTTGGGTGCGGTGGGGGTGCGCGTTATTCGGTGCGTCCGGTACGGGTCAGTCGGCGGAGAGGACGGTGTCGAAGAGGAGCAGGCAGACGGTGGTGAAGATGATGTCGTAGGCGACGAGGAGCTTGAGCCAGAGGGTGGGTTCGAACTCGCCGGTGAGGACGGCGGTGGTGGCCTGGATCATGGCCAGCAGGGCGGGCATGCAGATGGGCAGCAGCACGAGGGGGAGCAGAGTTTCGCGGGTGCGGGTGCGGAGGCTGAGCACGGCGAAGAAGGTGCCGTTGACGACGAGGGCCCAGGTGCCGAGCGGAAGGATGAGCAGGAGCTTCCAGGCGTCGCCGAGGGGATGGAGGTTGTAGAAGAGCGTGAAGACGGGGGCGAGGACCAGCTCGACGAGGAGGACGAAGAGGAAGTTGGCGAGGGCCTTGCCGACGAAGAGCGCGGAGGCGGGCGCGGGCGAGAGGCGGTGCGCGTCGAGGACGTGGTTGCTGGTCTCGCGGGCCCAGCTCTGGTTGAGCGCGGTCATGGAGGCGAAGAGCACGGCGACGCCAAGGAGGCCGCCGCTGATCTGGCGCGCGATGGTGGGGAAGGCGGTGGGGTCGAAGGCCATTGCAAAGACGACGACGACCAGCAGCGCGAAGAACAACATGCCGTTGAGCGAGTCCTTGGTGCGCCATTCGAGACGGAGGTCTTTGCGGAGATGCGCGAGGACGATGCGGGTGTAGCTCATGCGGTGGCCACCTTGGTGAGGTCGGCGAGGGTGGCGGCACCTTGTGAGCCGATGGCGCGGAGGTAGTCGGCGGGCGAGAGGAGGAGCTGGAGGCCGCGCTGGCCGGCGGAGATGGAGAGGATGTCGAAGAGTTCGATGGTCTCGTCGGCGAAGGCGGGGAAGGGCTTCTTCGCGGCGAGGACGGTGACGCCGCCGCGGATGTAGCCGGTGAGCGGCTCGACGTCCTTGAGCGCGGCGAGCTCGACGTTGCGTGTGCCGGCGGCGGTGGCGAGTTTTTTGAGGTCGAGTTCGCTGTCGCCGGGGACGACGGCGAAGAGATGCTCGTTGCTGCTCGTCTTTGTGACGAGGGTCTTGAACACCTGCTCGGGCGGGAGGCCGATCTTTCGGGCGACGCTGAGCGCGGTGAGGTCGTTGGGGTCTACGTCGTAGGGGCGGAGTTCGTAGGGGATGCTGAGGGAGTCGAGGAGGCGGGCGGCGTTGGTCTTGCTGGGTTTGGTGGCGCTCATGCGATGGCCTCGGCGGCTTCGGTGACGGAGGTGTCTCCGGCGATGGAGGCGATGCGGCCGGCGGCGAGCGTGACGGTGGTGCGCGCGAGCGGGCGGGCGAGTTCGGCCTGGTGGGTGGTCATGAGCAGGGTGCGCGGAGTGCCGTCGGCGGCGGGGGCGGCGAGGTAGCGGAGGAGGCGCTCGACCATGCTGTGCGCGGAGCCGATGTCGAGGTTGGAGAAGGGCTCGTCGAGCAACAGGAGCGCGGGCTGGGCCATGAGGACGCGGGCGAGCGAGGCGCGCTGCTTCATGCCCTGGGAGTAGTCGCCGACGCGGCGCGGAAGCGTGGGGTCGAGGCCGACGTCGGCGAGCGCGGCGGCGGCGATGGCGGCGAGTTCGGCGCGCGTGGTGGCGAGGCCGTGGAGCTGCGCGAAGTAGATGAGGTTTTCCAGGCCGGTGAGCTCGTCGTAGAGCATGGGCGCGTGGCCCATGGTGCCGATGCGGCCGCGCTGCTGGCGGGGCGGCTGGCCGAAGACGTGGACGCTGCCGTAGCTGGGCGAGGCGAGGCCGGAGACGAGCTTCAGGATGGTGGATTTGCCGGCACCGTTTTCGCCGAGCAGAACGACGCTGCTGCCGGCGGGGAGCGCGAGCGAGACATCGCGCAGAGCGACGAAGCTGCCGTAGAGGCGCGAGACGCGTGCGAGCTGGATGGCGGCGGGCGGGGGCATTAGCTGAAATTGAGTATAGAAGGGGTGAGGTGGTGGGTGGGTTTGTGTTGAGCTACGAGAGAAGAGAGTGGAGAGAGAAGAGAGTGAAGGTAGAGTTGCACGCTGGGCGGGGTGGTGATACGGTTTAAATATTCCTCTCGCTTCGGCGGGTCGGATTTCATGCAGAGTGGTTGAGGGACGAGCCCTGTGACGCCACGACAACCGGACAAAAGTTAGTACCGGTGTCAACTCTCTCCTGGATGTTTCGGGGAACATGAGATTTGAGTGGAAGCAGAGCCATATTTCAGGCCCGACCACGCGACTCTCCGTATCCCGAAGCCCCCAGACCAAGAGACAAGTCACAGCGCAGCACCCCGCAGCCATCGGAGTTGAACGATGGATGTTTCGTCTACTGTGACTACGCAAACGCGCTACGAGCTGCGCTGCAATGAGTGCGGCAAGAGCTTTGGCAATCAGCCGCTGTCGGCATGTGATGACTGCCTGGCGCCGCTGGAGGTGCAGTACGATCTGGAGTCGGCGCGGGGGCGGTTTACGCGCGAGGCGATTGCCGCGGGGCCGGCAAACATCTGGCGCTACAAGGCGCTGCTGCCGATTCCGGAGGGCTATGAGCCGGACCTGCCGGTGGGTTTTACGCCGCTGGTGCGGGCGAAGTCGCTGGGCAAGCGGATTGGCGCGACGAACCTGTATGTGAAGAACGATGCGGTGTGCTTTCCGACGCTGAGCTTCAAGGACCGCGTGGTGAGCGTGGCGCTGGCCAACGCGCAGGCATTCGGATTTACGACGGTGGGCTGCTCGTCGACGGGGAACCTGGCGAACAGTGTGGCGGCGCAGGCGGCGCGGCTGGGCATCAAGGCGACGATTCTGGTGCCGGCTGATCTGGAGGCCGCGAAGATTCTGAACACGCAGGTGTATGGCGCGCGGCTGGTGCGGATCGACGGCAACTACGATCACGTGAACCGGCTGTGCACGCAGATTGCGGACGAGTACAACTGGGGCCTGGTGAACGTGAACCTGCGGCCGTACTATGCCGAGGGCTCGAAGACGGTGGGGTATGAGATCGCCGAACAGCTAGGCTGGAAGCTGCCGGACAACGTGGTCTGCCCGATGGCGGGTGGGTCGCTGATTCGGAAGATTCGCAAGGCGTTCAAGGAGCTGATTGCGCTGGGGCTGGTGGAGCCGAAGGAGGTGCGGTTCTTTGGCGCGCAGGCGACGGGATGTTCGCCGATCTCGCAGGCGGTGAAGAACGGCTGGGACCACATTGAGCCGCAGCGGCCGGACACGATTGCGCGGTCGCTGGCGATTGGCAACCCGGCGGACGGGCCGGCGGCGGCGAAGATGATTCGCGAGACAGGCGGATGGGCCGAGGATGTTTCGGACGTGGAGATCGTTGCCGGCATTCAGGAGCTGGCCGAGACCGAGGGCATCTTTACGGAGACGGCCGGCGGCGTGACGACAGCCGTGACGGCGCGGCTGTATGCGCAGGGCCGCATCGGTGCGGATGAGCTGACGGTGACGGTGATTACCGGCAACGGGTTGAAGACGACCGATGCGCTCGATGGACGCTTTGAGGCCGAGCCTGCGGTGAAGCCGAAGCTGGCGGCTTTCGATGCGTATCTGCGGTCGGTGGACAGCGAGTATGCCAACGAGGAAGAGACAGAAGGGGCGGAGCTGGAGCTCGCCGGAGGAGTGCAGTAGTGCAAGTCAAAGTCGTTCTACCCACCGCATTGGCGCGCCATACCGATGGCCAGAAGAGCTTCGCGTCGGAAGCCGTAAACCTGCCGGGGCTGCTGGCCGAAGTGGATGCGAAGTTTCCCGCGCTGGCGCAGAATATCAAGGACGAGCAGGGCAAGCTGCGCCGGTTTATCAATGTGTACATCAACGATGAGGACATTCGCTTTCTGGGCGGGGATGCGCACCAGTTTGAAGATGGCGATGAGGTGATGCTGATTCCATCGATCGCGGGCGGGTGCTGAGCGGGCGGCGCGAACGGTGATTACGCTGCATTGCCCTAAGGTTTCGTCACCCGTCAAAGATGCAGATTCCTCCGCTGCGCTGCGGAATGACAATACTGCCTATTTGCAACTACACCTGGCATGTAACAGGCTTAGCGCTGCGCGCGGGTAATCTTTGCGGCTACGACGGCGGGGTCGTAGATGGGTGAGGAGCAGGCCGTGGCGGTGCAGAGGAAGAGCGCCGCGCGGGGCAGCGTGGGGTACTGCACGGTGGTGGGGAGGGGATGCGCGTCGTGGGGATCGCGCCACTCGATCAGCTCATGCTGGGTGAAGGCGCGCAGGGCTGCGGTGTGCAGTGTCTGTGCGGCTGCGTCGTTGGGCGCGCCGAGGATGGTGACGTGCAGCGGCGCGGTGGTGACGTCGTCGTGCGCGAGCAGCGTGCCGGCGGAGAGCCACTGCTTTGCGATGGCGGGCGTGGCGAGGTAGCGCATGGCTTCAGTGGCTAACGCCTGGTCTTCGGTGTTGCCGGTGGCGGCGCTGAGTAGCGTGGCGAACTGGACGAGTGCGATGTTTTCGTCGCGGTCGGGGTGGGGTTTGAAGGCGGCGTCGGTGGCGGTGGCGGAGGTGATGAAGCCGGTGCCGGGGGTGCGCGGCTGGAAGTGGCCGGCGATAAAGCTGGCGGCGTCCTGCGCGCGCTGCAGGTCGCGGCGGTCGGCGGTGACGAGGTAGAGTTCGAGGAAGGCGCGGCCCATGAAGAGCGTGTCGGCGAGGTAGGGGCCGGCGGGAGCTTGTGTTGCGAGCGGCGGGTCATCGTGACGATAGCCGCCGCCGGGGAGGCTGCGGTGCGCGACGATCCACTGCGCGGCGCGGCGAGCGTCGGCGAGCGCGGAGGCGTCGCCGCTGACGGCGTAGAGGTCGGCGAGCGCCTGGATGGTCCAGCCATTCTCGCGCGAGTAGACGTGCTTGTCGACGCGCGGGATGCCCTGCGCGATGCGATGAGCGTCGTCGAGCGCGAAGTAGGGAGCGTTTTCGGTGCCGTCGTCGTGCAGGTCGGCGTCCTGCGAGACGAAGACGGCGCCGGTGGGGCCGTCGGTGAGGAAGCGGCGCAGGTAGCGGTGGACGGCCTGCGCGGTGGCGAGGTCGGCGGGGTTGTGCAGCTGCGCGTACGCGAGCGAGTAGGTGCGGAGGTAGGCGGCCTGGATGAAGATGAGCTTTTCGAAGTGCGGCTCGTTCCAGACGCCATCGACGGAGTATTGATACGCGCCGCCCCAGACGGGGTCGATGAGCGCGGCGGCGTTGTGCAGGCTGGTGGTGAGGCGCTGCGAATAGGTGGCGTTGCCGTGCGCGGCGAGGCGGAGTGCGAGCGCGTAGCTGTCGGCGTCGAGGTACTTGTGACCGAAGGCCCAGCCGGCGGATTGCGTGTCGTACTGCTGCTCGTAGTTGCGTTGAACGGCGGCGAGAAGCGTGGGAGACAGGCTTGCGTCGGCGGCGGGATGGAGCGCGGCCTCGCGCTCGATGCTGGGGCCTGGCGAGGGATCGCGGATGATGGCGCGCAGCATGGCGACCATCTGCTGCGGCTCGATGTAGCCCTGGCGCTTGACGATCTCGCTGCCGTTGGCGGCGAAGACGACGGTGGCGGGCCAGCCGTAGTCCTGATAGCGGTTGGAGATGTCGGGGCGGGAGTCCTGATCGACGCGGATGAGCAGGTACTTTTCGTTGAGGAGCTTGACGACGGCGGGGTCGGCGTAGGTGGTCGCGTCCATGACGTGACACCAGTGGCACCAGACGGCTTCGAGGTCGAGGAGGACGAACTTGTGCTGCTGCTGCGCCTGCGTGAAGACGGACTGCGACCAGGGCTGCCAGTGCAGCGACTGTTGCGCGGGACATGCGGAGGCGATGGCGTAGAGTGTGCAGGCGAGGAGCGAGCGCGTGATGAGTGTGGCGATTCGCATCGTGCTAGAGGTACGGTGCTCTGCGCGGTTCTGGATGTTCAGTAGGTGATGGCGGCGAGGCGCTGGGCGGCTTCGGCGAGTTCGTCGTCTTTCTTGGCGAAGCAGAAACGGAGGAGGTCTTCGCCGCGGTTGAGGCCGTTGGCGTCGTTGCCGAAGAAGGCTGAGCCGGCGACGGCGGCGACGCCGGTGTCGCGGAGCAGGCGGCGTGCGCGCTCGCGGCCGTTGCTGCCGGGGATGCTGGTGGCGTGGGCGAGGACGTAGTATGCGCCTGCGGGGACGGAGGGTTGCAGGCCGGCGGTGCGGAGAGCCGCGCAGAGCACGTCGCGCTTGCGCTGGTGGTCGGCGGCGACGGTGGTGTAGAAGCTGTCGGGCAACGCGAGCAGGCCGGCGGCTGCGCCGTGTTGCAGCGGCGACGGCGCGCAGACGTAGACCAGGTCGTGGAAGTAGCTGATGGCGGGCATCCAGCGCTCGCTGGCGGTGAGGTAGCCGAGTCGCCAGCCGGTGACGGAAAAGGTCTTGGAGAAGCCGGAGAGGGTGATGGTGCGTTCGGCCATGCCGGGCAGCGCGGCGAGGCTGAGGTGCGTGAGGCCGTCGTAGATGAAGTGCTCGTACATCTCGTCGGTGATGACGAAGAGGTCGTGCGCGATGGCGATGTCGGCGAGCGCGTGCAGCTCGGCGAGCGAGAAGACTTTGCCGGAGGGGTTGGAGGGCGAGTTGAGGATGATGGCGCGAGTGCGTGGTGTGATGGCGGCGCGCAGGCGTGCGGGGTCGAAGGCCCAGTCCGGCGCGTCCATTGGCACGATGACCGGGACGACGCGCAGCGAACGCAGCGTGCTGACGTGGTAGCCGTAGAAGGGCTCGAAGAGGATGCACTCGTCGCCGGGGTTGAGCAGCGCCATGACGGTGGCCTGCATGGCGCCGGTGGCGCCGCTGGTGACGAGCACCTGCGTTTCGGGGTTCACGTCGAGATGGTTGAAGCGCGCGAACTTCTGCGCGATGGCCTCGCGCAGGGACTCGATGCCTTCGGCGCGGGTGTAGATGTTGTGGCCGGCGTGGATGGCGGCGATGGCGGCCTCGACGACGGCGTGTGGCGGGTCGGTGTCGCAGACGCCCTGCGCGAGGTTGATGCCGTTGACGGCGGCGCAGGCCGTGCTCATGGCGCGGATCTCGGACTGCACCTGGTTGGGCGCGATCTCACTGAGGCGAAGCGGGGTTTCGGTGGCGAGGGCTGTCGGCATAGGTCGGCTCGGAGGTAGATGGGCTCGGAGGATCGAGAGCAACGTGTCTCCCATCTTACCGCCAGCCGCGAAGCCTTTGCCGCCAGCTGCGCCGCGCCTACACGATGCGCAGCAGCCAGAGGATCAGGAAGATCAGCAGGATGGTGCCGAGCGTGCCGCTGGGGAAGTAGCCCCAGTTACGCGAGTAGCCGTAGTGCGGAACTGAGCCGAACAGCAGGATCAGAATGATGATGACGATGATGAGTTCCACGATTGCCTCCAGAGAGTTGCAGCGATAGAGGTAGGTGCAGAGAGGTAGATGCAGGATGGCGCGGCAGTGTTATCCCGGAGCGGAATTCGGAGCGAGACGAGGGGCGAGCCGATGTGTCTTCGCCTCCAGATGCCTGGCGCGCAGATACTTCGCGCCTGCATACAACGCGGCGTGGCGTGGTGCGCTCTTATGAGATTGCGTTCCTATCTTCGTTTGTACACACGGGTGCCCTTATGTTCCTGATTCTCGCGCTGGTTCTGCTTGTACTGTGGGCGGGCGGCTTCTTCGTATTTCATGTGGCAGGGTTCTTTATTCACCTGCTGATTCTCTTTGCGGTGATCTCGCTGATTCTGCACTTTGTGCGCGGACGCAGCGCTTGAAGCGGCGATGAAACACAGCGGCCGAGCCTGTGCAGGCTCGGCCGTTGTGGTGTGGGCCGGTGGAGTGGCTACTGGTGGGCGACGTTGGCGACGGGCGTCTGTGCGACGGGCGGAATCGGCGTCGCGGCGGCGAGTGCTTCGGGCGTCTCTTCGACGAGCCGGGGCAGCTTGCGGGTGAGTGCGATCTCGAGCACCTCGTCCATCTGCTCGACCCAGTGCAACTTCATCTCATCTTTGATGAGCTGCGGGAGGTCGGGCAGGTCGCGCTTGTTGTCGGCGGGCAGGATGGCCTCGCGGATGCCGGCGCGGTGCGCGGCGAGCAGCTTTTCTTTCAGGCCGCCGATGGGGAGGACCTTGCCGCGCAGCGTGATCTCGCCGGTCATGGCGATGTCGCGGCGAACCTCGATGCGCGTGAGTGCGCTGGCGAGCGCCGTCGCCATCGTGATGCCGGCGGAGGGGCCGTCCTTGGGGATGGCACCTTCGGGGACGTGGATGTGGATGTCGATGTTGCGGTAGAAGTCGCGGGGCAGGCCGAGGTGCTGCGAGCGCGAACGGATCCAGGTGAGCGCGGCCTGCGCGGACTCCTGCATCACGTCGCCGAGCTGGCCGGTGGGCGTCATCTTGCCCTTGCCGTCGAGGATCTGCACCTCGGTCTGCAGGATGGAGCCGCCCATCTCTGTCCACGCGAGGCCGGTGACGAGGCCGATCTCGCTCTTCTCCTGCACCTGTGAGTCGCGGTACTTGGCGACGCCGAGGAGGTCTTTGAGCGAGTCGGCGGTGATGGCTTCGGTGTGCTTGTCGTCGCCGACGACCTTGCGTACGATCTTGCGGCAGACGTTGCCGATCTCGCGTTCGAGGTTGCGCACGCCGCTCTCGCGGGTGTAACTGCGGATGATCTCGCGGAGCGCATCGTCGGTGAAGGTGATCTGCGTGTCAGAGAGGCCGGTGGCTTCGCGTTGCTTTTTGAGCAGATACTGCTTGGCGATCTCGAGTTTTTCAAGCTCGGTGTAGCCGGTGAGCCGGAGGATCTCCATGCGGTCCTGCAGGGGGCCGGGGATGGTGTGGAGCACGTTGGCCGTGGCGACGAAGAGGACCTGCGAGAGGTCGTACTCGACGTCGAGGTAGTGATCCTGGAAGGAGTTGTTCTGCTCGGGGTCGAGGACTTCGAGCAGCGCGCTGGCGGGGTCTCCGCGGAA
>JAJZFE010000442.1 GCA_021798655.1 Acidobacteriota bacterium
GGCGCGTTGGGCAAGGTGGTGGCCTGCTGCGCGGAGAGCGAGAGCGCAGAGAAGACGAGGCAGAGCGAGGTGCGATGGAAGGTCTTAGGCATGTGCCACCTCCTGTGAACCGGAATGGTTCTGTTCGTGGGCTGCTTCCTTGCGGTGCATGAGGAGGTAGGCCGTGGGGACGAGGAAGACGGTGACGATGCCGGAGACGGTGAGGCCGCCGAGGATGGCGCGGGCGAGCGGTGCGTACTGCTCGCTGCCGGGTTCGAGCGCCAGGGCCATGGGGATGAGGCCGAGGATGGTGGCGAGAGTGGTCATGAGGATGGGGCGGAGACGAACCTTGCAGGCTTCGGCGAGCGCCTTCTTGATGGGGTAGCCGTGCGAGCGGAGCGTGCCGACGAACTCGACGATGAGGATGGAGTCGGAGACAGCGATGCCGGTCATCATGATGACGCCCATGAGCGACATGACGTTGAGCGTGGTGCCGGTGACGAGGAGGAAGAGCACGACGCCGGAGAGCCCGGGGGGCACGGCCAGCAGGATGATGAAGGGATCAGAGAACGAAGCGAACTGAGCCATGAGGATGAGATAGACGAGAACGACGGCGAGCATGAGGCCGATGGCAAAGCTGCGGAAGGAGCTGTGCATGTCGGAGATTGCGCCGCCGAGTTGGACGGTGATGTTGGAGGAGTGCTTGAGGCCGGCGAGGGTCTCGTTGACCTGTTTGCTGACGACGCCGAGGTCTTCCTTCTTGGGCATGACGTAGACGTCGAAGCTGCGGCGAAGCTGGTAGTGATCGACCTCGGTGGGTGTGTCGATCTGCTTGATGTTGGCGAGGGATTCGAGCGGCGTGGTGGTGGAGGCACCGGGAGCGCGCAGCGGAATCTGTTTGAAGTCGGTGAGGGTCTTGATCTGGTTGTCGGGATACTGGACGCTGAGGAAGTAGTTGTTGCCGGTCTTGGGATCGACCCAGAAGCTGGGGGCGATCATGGTGTCCGAGGTGAGTGCGGTGATGACGCCGTCGATGGCGGCCTGGGGGCTGATGTTGAGCAGCGCGGCGTGCTCGCGGTCGATGTCGAGTTCGAGGCCGGGGTAGTCGAGGTCCTGCGGAACGAGCACGTCGTTGACGGAGCTGAGGCCCTTGACGCGAGCGGCGACGGTCTGCGCGAAGGCGTAGGTGTTGTCGAGGTCGCTGCCGCCGATGCGGATGTCGATCGGTGCGGGCTGGCCCTGGTTGACGACCGAATCGACGAGGCCGCCGGTCTGGAAGTAGGTGTTCACGTCAGGGAAGTCGGTGGCGAACTTTTCGCGCAGCTTCTGCATGTAAACGAAGCTGCTGGTCTTGTGCTCCTCTTTGAGGCTGACCTGGATGAAGGCGGTGTGCATGCCGGAGTTGCTGGTGTAGATGGCGGAGAGGTCGGGTGTGATGCCGATGTTGGAGACGATCATGTTCATGTCGTCTTTGGAGACGACCTGGCGGATCTCGTCTTCCATCTTGCCGACGTACTCGTCGGTGACTTCGATACGTGTGCCGGGCGGGACCTTGACGTTGACGACGAACTGGCCCGGGTCGGTGCGCGGAAAGAAGGCGACGCCGAGGAGAGGGAAGAGCGAGAAGCTGAGCACGACGAAGGTGGCAAAGCCGATGACGACGGCGACAGGGCGATCGAGACAGACGATGATGGCCTTGTCGTAGGCGTGCTGCAGATTTTCAAACTGGTGGTTGAAGGCGGTGACGATGCGCTTGAAGAGGTTGGGCGCGGGCCGGGTCTGCTCGTTGATGACCTCTTCGACGGCGAGTTCAGCGCCACCGTCGGTGTTGTGTGAGGCGTGTCCGTGGCCGTGGCTGGGATCGAGCTTGATGAACTTCGCGCAGAAGAGCGGCACGACGGTCATGGCGACGATGTAGGAGGCGAAGAGCGCCAGCACGACGGCGAGAGCCAGCGAGGTGAAGAGGTATTTACTGACGCCGACCAGCAGGATGACAGGGAAAAATACGATGCTGGTGCTGCAGGTGGCGGCGAGTACGGCGAGCTGTACTTCCTTGCCGCCGTTTTCTGCGGCTTCGACGGGGGATTCGCCAAGCTCCATGTGACGGAAGATGTTTTCGAGCACGACGACGGAGTTGTCGATGAGCCGGGAGAGTGCGAGCGCGATGCCGCCGAGCACCATGGTGTTGATGGTGCTGGCACCGAGGTTGAGCGCGATGAAGGCGGCGAGGCAGGAGATGGGGATGGACAACAGCACGGAGAGCGTCGCGCGGACGTTGCCGAGGAAGAGCAGGATCATCAGCGCAGTGAGGCAGAGACCGATGGTGCCTTCGTTGATGACGTTCTTGACGGCGATCTTGACGAAGACGGACTGGTCGAAGACGACGTTGGTTTTGAGGACCTGGGGGACGTCGAGCAGGTGTTTGACGGCCTCGCGGATGCCGTTGACGATGGCGATGGTGTTGGAGCCGCCGCCCTGTTTGAGCACGGGGATGTAGACCGAATGCTGGCCATCGACGCGGACGATGTTGTACTGCAGCTGGCCGGAGTCGACGGCCTTGCCGACATCGCCGACGAAGACGTTGCCGCCGACGTGATCCTGCTTGTCGGTCTTGATGGGCATGGCGTTGATCTGGTCCACGACGGGGATCTGGCTGTTGGCGTAGATGTTGTAATCCTTGGGGCCGATGCGAACGTCGCCGGCCGGAAGGATGAGGTTGGACTGGTTGACGGCCCCGACGACGTCCATGATGGAGAGCTGGTGGGCTTCAAGCTTGACGGGATCGACGTAGACCTGGATCTGGCGATACTTGCCGCCGTAGGGCTGTGGCACGGAGGCGCCGGGTACGTTGGCGATCTGGTTGCGGACTTCGAACTGCGCGAGATCTTTCAGCTGCGTCTGATTGAGGCCCTGGCCTTCAAGTGTGACCAGGCAGACGGGCAGGTTGGAGGCGTCGAACTTGAGCACGACCGGGGGCAGTGTGCCGGGCGGCAGGCGGCGCAGGTTCGCCATGGCGAGGTTGGAGATGTTGCTGACGGCGGCGTTGGCATCGGTGCCGGGCTGGAAGTAGATCTTGATGAGGCTGACGCCGGGCAGCGAGCGCGACTCGATGTGTTCGATGCCGCTGCCGAGGGTGAAGAAGCGCTCGTAGCTGTCGGTGATGTCGGCTTCGATCTGCTGCGGGGGCATGCCGGAGTAGAACGTGGCGACGACGACGACGGGGATGTTGATCTCGGGGAAGAGATCCACGGGCATACGCGCGACGGTGGAGACACCGACGACGATGACCATGAGACAGAACATCAGGATGAAGAAGGGATATTTAATCGCAAAGGTAGACATTACTCGGCCACCTCCTGCGCGGTGGTGGGGATGAAGGCGGGGTGCGTGGAGACGACGTCGCCGGGCTGGTAGTTGGACTGGCCGGAGGCGATGACGGTGTCGCCGGCATGCACGCCGGAGAGGACCTCAGAGCGGTTGGAGGTCTGGATGCCGAGCGTGACGTCGCGCTTGACGACATGGTTGGTGCTGTCGACGACGAAGACGTAGTTCTCGTCGCCGTTGGGGCCGGTGGTCTGCACGATGGCCTGGGTGGGCAGGATGAGGGTGTCGTTGCGGTGCTGGAGCTGGATGGTGGTTTCGGCAAACATGCCGGGGCTCAGGACGAGGTCGGGGTTGGGCACATCGACCTCGGTGAGCATGGTGCGGGTGTTGGTGTCGAGTGCGCGCGTGAAGCGGATGATCTTGCCGGTGAAGGTGCGGCCGGTGGAGTTGACCTTGATCTGCACCTCGCCGCCGATGTTGATGTAGGGCACGTCGCTTTCGGGCACGGGCATGCGGAGACGCAGGAGGTCACTCTGCGCGACCTGGACGACGGGCAGGGTCTGGGTGTTGGAGTCCTGGCCGGCCTGGATGAGTGAGCCGGTGTCGGCGTAGCGCATGGTGACGACGCCGGTAAAGGGCGCGACGATCTGCTCGTATTCGGTGAGCGTCTTGTAGCGGTGGCTGGCGGCATCGGAGACGCCGAGTTGCTCGCGTTTGGCTTCGAGTGCGGCCTTGGCGACGCCGATCTGCGCCTGCGCCTGCATGTCCTTGGCGTGGGCGTCGTCGAGTTCCTGCTGGGCGATGAGGCCGGGCTTTTCCTTGGAGGCTTCGGCGAGGCGGGTGTAGTCGAGGTGCAGCGCGGAGTAGGTCGCCTCGGCGGCGGTGAGCTCGCTCTGGGCGCGGATAATCTCGGACTGGCTGTTGCGGACTTCGGCCTGCGCGCCGGTGAACTGGTCCTGCAGCTCGGGGACTTCGAGCCTGGCGAGCACCTCACCCTGACGGACGCGGTCGCCGATATCGACTCCGATCCAGCGGATGTATCCGGAGACCTTGGCGTGGAGATCGACCTGCTGATAAGGCTGGAACTGGCCGGCGATGGTGAGCGAGCTGGCGAGGCTGCCGGTGGCCACGGTGACGACGGCTGCGGCGCGCGGAGCTTCCGCTGCGGGCCGGGAGGTGTGGAGAGCACGGAACAGCACAACGGCTGCGACGACGACGACAACGGCGATCACGAGGATTCGCTTGCGAGGCATGGAACCACCTATCGAACGGAGGATGAATAGATTTCGGGGTAGAAGAGAAGAAGTGTGCCGCATCCGTGTGCCGCTGTGACACGAGTTGAATCCTGTGCGGACTCACGCGAAGACAGCGGTTGCAGGAGCAGAGACCTGTGTCTTAGGCCAGGGCCGGTGGGCCGCGGGCAGAGAGCACGACAGCACTGCCCGCGGCCAGGCCGCACTGATAGTGCGCCGTGAGCAGCGAGCTCTGTGACGGAATGAAGCTGGTCTCGGTGAGTCGGAGGGTGAGGGCTTCGAAGAGGCCCCTGCTCGACGGGTGATGCGTGGTGCGTCCCCAGAGAAAGATGTGCACGGCGGCGGTGGTGCTTGGGCGCTCATCCTGAGAGAGCAGCTTGGCCGCAGGGATGGAGCGCTGCGCCGCCGGTGAACGATAGAGCGAAACCTTGTATTGCACGCCCCAGAACACAACGGTGCAGGCCAGCAGCATGAAGATCAGCGATGCCGGGGAGCTGCGTCGAGTTGGAGCGAGAAGGTTCAGCAACGTACCTTGCCTTGCTTGGTGGGCCTTGGTTTGCGGTTCGGCCTGGAGCTTCGTCCGGTGCGGTAGCGCGAAGCATCAGGTGACTGATGGTGTCGGATGCACTGAGTTGAGTATAGGTTGTCTGCGGAAGACCGATTGATGCACACAATTTGTTCAAGCATCGAGTCGGGCTGCCTGAACGTGATTGCACCCTGCAATAACGTAGACGTGCCGCGTTGCTGCAAGTTTACCAGTGGGGCGCAAGATTGTGATGAAGCGGCGGTTACAGGCCGGGCTCGCCGTGGTGGAGGACGTCCCAGCCGAGGTAGTTGCGCAGCGCTTCGGTGACGGCGGCGGCGCAGTGCGAGCCGCTCATCGCGGCGTGATGCTCGAAGCCGTTGCGGCAGATGTACTGCAGCAGTCGCGGCAGATGCGGGACGTGGACGACGGCCTTGGTGCCGAAGGTGTCGAGCGGGTCGTTGGTGAACTGGCCCTCGCCGACGTAGACGCGGATGCGGCCGGCGGTGTCGTCCGTGCTGACGCGGCCGAAGGTGACGGGGCCTGCGGGGGTGCGGCCGGCGAGTGCGCCGACAGTGTTCTGTTCGCCGAGGATGGTGCCGAGGATGGGCGCGGTACCGATACGGATGTCGGGCAGAAAGTCCTTTGCCCAGTTGCCGCAGTGGAAGAAGACACACTTCTCGGGGTCGCGGCCGTAGTTGTTGTTCCAGTCCACCAGCGCGCTGGGACGGCCGGAGGCGAGCTGCAGCGCATACATGGAGACGACGCCGGCAATATCGACCTCGCAGGCCGAGGGCAGCATCTGCTCGGACATCATGGACATGATGGTGCAGACGTTGACGCCGTAGTTTTTCTGCATGGAGCTCCAGCACTGGATGGCGGTGGCGGTGAGGCCGAGTTCGGCCATCCAGTCGTCGATGACGAGGGCGAACTTTGCCATCTTGAGCAGCGACTCGGCAGGCGCTGCGGAGCTGTCTGCATAGCTGTGGATCATCTCGATGCGCTGCTGGACGCGCGGGTCGCTGCTGGCGATGCCGGCGGCGGTGCCGAAGACCTCGGAGAGATCGATGGTGTTGACGCTGATGCCGGCGGCTTCGAGCAGTTTTTCGCTGTAGCGGGTGGTGTTGAAGGCGTTGGGCCGTGCGCCGACCGCACCGATGCGGACCCGCCTCATGCCGCGGACGCAGCGACAGGTCTGCACGAATTGCAGCAGGTCTTCGCGGAAGCGTGCATCGAGCAGAGCGACGGTGTGGTCGCGTGTGAGGGTGTAGGCGAGGCCGTACTGGCGGAGGTTGTTGCAGGCGGAGATCTTGCCGCAGAAGGCGTCGCGACGGCGCTCCAGGCCGAAGGCGTCGAGATCGTCGGGGCAGGCCTGTACGAGGATGGGGACGTTCAGCTCAGAGAGACGGAGGGCGTCGGCGATGCCTTTTTCGTCGCCGAAGTTGGGCAGGCAGACGAGTACGCCGTCGATGCGCTGGCGGTTGGCGAGGAAGATCTCGCCGCAGGTGCGAGCGTCGGCCCAGGTCTCGACGGCACCGAGCTTGGACTGCTGCTCGGTGAGCATGACGGTGTCGATCTGGAGTTCAGCGAAGAGGCGGAGCAGATCGCGACGTGCCTCGGCGACGAGGTTGTCGGGAAAGAAGTCGCGGTTGCCGATGATGACGCCGAGCGTGAGTTTTTTCATGAGGGAACTCCTGGCTTATGGGGTGCTGCGGGTCGGGGGAAGGACCTGCTGGAAGTTGACGAAATCGTCTGCATTGGCGCGTGTGACGAGGCTGCAGGGGATGCGCTGCATCTCGGGCTGGCCGGTGCTGCGTGTCTTGAGGTAACGATGAGCCTGGTCGATGGCTGTGTTGGCGATGAGCACGGCGGGTTGCAGCGCGGTGGCCTGTAACTCGCCGCGGCGGATGGCTTCGACGGCGTCGGGGCTGCCGTCGAAGCCGGTGATCTTTATATCGGTGCGTCCTGCGCCGCGCACGGCAGCGGCTGCGCCGAGAGCCATGGTGTCGTTGCCGGCGATGATGCCGGCGAGATGTGCGTTGGCCTGGAGGATGGTTTCGGTTTTCTGAAAGGCCTCGGCCTGGGACCAGTTGGCGGCCTGTGCGGAGACGAGGCGGAGCGCGGGAAGCTGGTCGAGTACGGCGTGAAAGCCGCGGGTGCGTACCTGGGCGTTGGTGTCGGACTCCAGCCCGAGGAGTTCGGCGTAGTCGCCACGCTGATGGAGTGCGCGTGCGAACTCGGCGGCCACCAGACGAGCGCCCTGGTCGTTGTCGGCGACGATCTGAGCCTTGGCATAGCCCGTCGCGTCGATGTCACGGTCGATGAGGAAGCAGGCGACGTTGGCGTTGGTGGCGCGGCGGACGGCGGCGACAGAGGCATCGCTGCCGGCGTTGTCGAGGATGAGCGCAGCGGCGTTGGCGGCGATGGCGGCGTCGATGAGGTTGTCCTGGCGATAGGCATCGTTGTTGTGCGCGTCGACGCGGACGCGGTAGCCGAGAGCAGTGGCGCGGGCGGCAGCGGCGTCGCCTTCGGTCTTGAAGAACGCGTTGTCCTGCGAGGGGATGATGATGGCGATGAGTGGTGCACGATGGCCAGTGCGACGGCAGCCGAGCGCGGTGGTGATCGCTCCGCCGGCGAGGCCGCGCAGTAGATCGCGCCGCTGCATCAATGAGCCTCCTGCGCGGTCATCAGCGGCAGCAGGCGGTCCTGCAGTCGCGCCTGCAGCTGGTCAATTGCAACGGCGGCGACGATGACGACGCCTTTGATGACGATCTGCCAGAACTCGGAGACGCCGAGCATGATGAGCCCGTCGGCGAGCACGCCGATGACGCATGCTCCGATGACGGAGCCGCCGATGGAGCCGCGGCCGCCCATCAGCGATGTGCCGCCCAGGACGACGGCGGCGATGGCGTTCAGCTCGAAGGATTCGCCGGTGGCTGGATGCGCGGACTCAAGCTGCGAAGCGATGATGAGGCCGACCAGCGCGGCGCAGAGGCTGGAGAAGATGTAGGTGAGCACCTTGATGCGATCGACGCGAATGCCCGCCAGGCGCGCTGCGCGCTCGTTGCCGCCGACGGCGTAGAGATGGCGGCCGAAGGGAGTCTTCGCCGCGACCACCGCAGCAAAGAGTGCGACGGCGATCATGATCCAGACCGGCAGAGGCAGGCCGAACAGGAAGCCCTGGCCGAGCGTGGTGAAGCCGGTGTTGTGATGCGCGGGCAGACCGTCGAGGCCGGGGAACGTGTGGCCGTTGGAGAGCAACAAGGCTGTGCCGCGCGCAATGTAGAGCGTACCCAGAGTGGCGATGAATGGTGCGACCGCGGCCCTGGCAACGAGAATGCCGTTCAGTGTGCCGACCGCGATGCAGACGATGATGGTGAGCAGCAGCACCAGCGCGATGGGTGGATAGTGTGTAACGCCGGCGATGACGATGCCGCGGGTGATGAGGATGCCCGCGACGATGCCACCGAGTCCTGCGATAGAGCCGACCGAGAGATCGATGCCGCCGGCCAGCACGACGAACGTCATGCCGATCGCAAGCAGTGCGCTGATGGAGATGTGCTTGGCGAGGATGGAGAGGTTGTTGACGGTCATGAACTCTGGTGCGAGTGCAGAGAAGACGATGAGCAGCAACGCGAGGATGAGGAACGCGCGTGCCCGCAGAGCGAACAACGCGATGCGTGCGCCGTGATGCGCGATGCGGCTGTGCGGCGTTGGCTGTGCTGGAGATTTGCTGGTCATCGGCTGTTGGCGGCCTCGGTGGCGGGGGATAAGCGCTGCGTGACGGCGGCGTTGGGAAGTTGCGGGCTTGCGGCGGCGAAGAGCGCCTCGTCCGTGATGGCTGTGCCGGAGAAGCTGGCAGCGATGCGGCCCTGCCGAAGGACGAGCACGCGGTCGGCGAGGGCGCGCGTCTCCTCCATCTCGGACGAGGCAAACAGGATGGACATTCCCTGTGTGGCCAGCTTTCGCAGGATGAGGTGGATCTCATGCCTGGCGGTCACGTCGACGCCGCGCGTCGGCTCGTCGAGCAGTAACACCGCAGGCGAACGCAGGAGACAGCGCGCGAGCAGCACTTTTTGCTGATTGCCGCCGGAGAGCGACGTAACAGGCAGATCGAGATTGTGCGCGTTCAGGTTCAGCTCGCGAGCGATGGCGCGTACCCTCGCGGTCTCGTCGGTGCGAGAGAGGAGAGCGCCTTGCGAGGAGGCAAGCGCGATGTTGTCGAGGATGGACATTGCAGGGAAGAGGCCTTCACGCTGCCGGTCTTCGGGGACGAGCACGATGCCTGCGCAAACGGCATCGGTCGTAGAGCTGAGCGTGAGGCGGCGACCGTTGAGCATGATGGTAGCAGCAGCGCGGCGCAGGCCCGCGAGCGATTCGAGCAGCTCGGTACGGCCCGCACCGAGCAGG
>JAJZFE010000035.1 GCA_021798655.1 Acidobacteriota bacterium
CCAACCTCGACTACTCCGATTATCTTGGCCGCCTCGCCATCTGCCGCGTCTTCAACGGCACGCTCAGGATCGGCCAGGAGGTTAATCTTTCGCGCGTCGACGGAACGCTCCAGCCGGTCAAAGTCACAAAGCTCTTCACCTTCCACGGCCTCAAGCGCGAGGACACCGTCGAGACCGAAGTCGGCGATATCGTCGCCGTCGCCGGCATCCCCGGCATCACCATCGGCGAGAGCTTCTGCGCGCTCGAAAACCCAAGGCCGCTGCCGTCCATCCACATCGACGAGCCCACCATCGCCATCGTCTTCTCGGTCAACAACGGACCGTTTGCCGGACGCGAAGGCAAGCTCGTCACCTCGCGCAACATCAAGGAGCGGCTGGAAAAGGAACTCCTCACCAACGTCTCCATCCGCGTCGAAGACACCGGCACGCCGGACAACTTCAAGGTGCTCGGCCGCGGCGAACTTCAGCTCTCCGTGCTGATCGAGATGATGCGCCGCGAAGGCTTCGAGCTGATGGTTTCGCGCCCCACCATCGTCACCAAGCGCATTGACGATCAACTGATGGAGCCCTCCGAGATCCTCACCATCGACATCCCTGAGAACTTCGTCGGCACAGTCATCGAGCGCCTCGGCCCCAGAAAGGGCGAGATGGTCAAAATGGCAAATCATGGCTCGGGACGCGTGCGGATGGAGTTCAAGGTTCCCTCGCGCGGCCTCATCGGACTGCGCAACGAGATGCTCACCGAGACTCGCGGCACCATCGTGATGAACTCCATCGCCGGCGAGTACATCCCCTACCAGGGCGAGATTCCGCAGCGTCCCTCCGGCGCTCTCATCTCCGACCGCCAGGGTGTCACCACGCTCTATGCGCTCGACGGCATTCAGGACCGCGGCATCCTCTTCCTCGGCGACGGCGTTGAGGTCTATGAGGGCATGATCATCGGCGAGCACTCGCGCGACAACGATCTCGATGTGAACTGCGTGCGCGAAAAGAAGCTCACCAACATGCGCGCGTCAGGTTCGGACGACGCAGTCCGTCTGGTGCCCTTCAAGAGCCTCACGCTGGAGCAGTCGATCGAGTTCATCGCCGACGACGAACTGGTGGAAGTCACGCCGAAGTCACTGCGCATGCGCAAGAAGATTCTGGCCGTCAACCGTCGCCCCAAGGGCACACGCACCGGCAGCGTCCTCGTATAAATCTAATCACTACCAGTAACGCAAAAAGCCCTCCGTGCGGAGGGCTTTCGCGTTGCGCCGCCGCCATCTTGCGACGCAGCGGCACACTACTTCTTCGCGTGGGCGAAGCGCTTGTTGACCTCATCCCAGTTCACGACGCTCCACCATGCGCCGAGGTACTCCGCGCGGCGATTGTTGTACTTCAGGTAGTACGCGTGCTCCCAGACATCGTTGCCCAGAATCGGGTACAGCCCGTCCGAGATCGGCGAGTCCTGGTTCGGCTTGGTCACAATCTCCAGCTTGCCGCCCTTGAAGACGAGAAAACCCCAGCCGGAGCCAAACTGCTTGGTCGCAGCCTCATCGAACAGCTTTTTGAAGTCCGCAAAGCTGCCAAAGTCCTTGGCAATCTGCGTGGCGATTTCGCCGGTGGGATCGCCGCCGCCCTGGGGCTTCATGATCTGCCAGAACATGGTGTGATTCACATGGCCGCCGCCGTTGTTGCGCACGGTGGCGCGCACGTCATCCGGCACGCTCGCCAGGTCCGCGAGCAACTCCTCGGGCGTCTTCTTGCCGAGCTCGGGATGCTTCTCCACCGCGCCATTCAGGTTGGTCACATAGGCCTGGTGATGCTTGTCGTGATGCAGCTTCATGGTCGCTTCGTCGATGGTTGGCTCGAGAGCGGCATAGTCGTAGGGAAGGGGGGGAAGTTCGAAGGCCACGGGAGTTACTCCTTTATCGTTCATCAGTTTAGCCACAGGTTTCGCGGAGCTCCGGCCCCGCGCTTGAATCACTATTCTTGGATGCAGGCATTGAGCCGCACGGTGCTGCCCTGTTGAGAATAGCGCATGAAGATCACGACCATGCGTACCCGCAGCCGGAATTTCCCGTCTAATACCTTCATGAGCGCTTCGAACGGAAACTACCACTGGCTGGACGACGATGGCCCGGCTTTCGGCTCCCCCGGCCTCCCACCCCGTTGGACATCCAGCAAAAAAGATGCCGTTGGCACCGCCTATGCAGCCTCCACGCGCATCTGGTTCACGGCCTCGCATGGCACGCTCAACGAGATCTACTACCCCACTATCGACCATCCCCAGACCCGCGACATGGAACTCCTCTTCACCGACGAGGAGACCTTCTTTCACGAAGAGAAGCGCGACATTGCGTACGACTTCAACTACATCGACGACAACGCGCTGGCCATTCGCGTCTCCGGCCACGACACCAGCGGCCGCTACAAGGTCACCAAGGAGTTCATCACCGACCCGCATCACGCCGTCGTCCTGATGAACGTCAAGATCACCGGCGACGAGGAGATCCTCTCGCGCCTGAAGTGCTACGCTCTGCTTGCTCCGCATCTCGATGGCGGCGGCGCCGGCAACTCCGCCCGCTCCATCGACATCGCCGGCGACCGCTGCGTCCTGGCCTGGAAGAACGAATTCTCTCTCGCGCTCGGTGCGGACTGTGGTTTTACCCGCTCCAGTTGCGGCTTCGTGGGCTCCAGCGACGGCTACTCCGACCTCTCCGAGCACCTACGCATGACCTGGAACTTTGGCCAGGCGCTCAACGGCAACATCGCCATGATGGGCGAGATCGATGTCTCCCGGCAGCGCGAGTTCACCATCGCCATCGCTCTCGGCCGCGGCCACCACTCCGCCATCTCCAGCATGATGCAGTCGCTCTCCGTGCCGTACCTCAAGCACCGCGCGCGCTTCATCAACGAGTGGCACCGCGCCCTTCCGCCCACCGCTCTGGCGCAGTTCTCCACCGATGAGGGCAAGCTGATGCGCGCGTCCCACGCCGTCATCCTCGCCCACGAGGACAAGACCTACCCCGGCGCCTTCATCGCCTCAGCGTCCATCCCCTGGGGCGCCTCCAAGTCCGACGACGACCTGGGCGGCTACCATCTCGTCTGGACCCGCGACATGGTCCAGTCCGCCACCGCTCTGCTTGCCTGCGGACGCATCGAGGCCGCCCGCGGAGCACTCGTCTACCTCGCCTGCACGCAGCATCCCGACGGCGGCTTCGCGCAGAACTTCTGGATCAACGGCGTTCCCTACTGGTCCGGCATTCAGCTTGACGAAGTGGCCTTCCCCATCATGCTCGCCTGGCGTCTGTGGAAGATCGAAGGCCTGGGCAACTTCGACGTCGTCCCGTTCGTCACCTCCGCCGCTGCCTTTCTGGTCCGCTACGCTCCCATCACGCAGCAGGAGCGCTGGGAGGAGAACGCGGGCTACAGCCCTTCCACCCTGGCCGCCGTCATCTCAGCTCTCATCTGCGCAGCGGACATCCTTCGCCACCACGGCTCCGAGGAGGTCGGCCTCTTCCTCGAAGAGTTCGCAGACTGGATCGAGATCCGCCTGGAGCGTTGGACCACGACCACCCGCGGTACGCTTCACCCCGACATCCCGCACCACTTCATCCGCGTCCGCCCGCCAGCCGTCGGCGAGTCCTTCCACAACGATCAGATCCCTCCGGGGATGATCAACATCCCCAACCGCGGTCCCGGCGAGCAGTGCGCCTACGAGGCCTGCGATATCGTCGACGCCGGCTTCCTCGAACTCGTCCGCTATGGCATCCGCAGAGTCGACGACCCGCTCATCGTCGACTCGCTCAAGGTCGTCGATCACGTTCTGAAGATCGACACGCCCTTTGGCCCCTGCTGGCGGCGCTACAACCACGATGGCTACGGCCAGCGCAAGGACGGCGGCCCATACATGGGCTGGGGACAGGGCCGCGCCTGGCCCATTCTCACCGGCGAGCGCGCACACTACGAACTCGCCGCCGGCCGCGACATCAACACCCACATCACCGCCATGGAGCAGTTCAGCTCCGTCGGAGGCATGCTCCCCGAGCAGATCTGGGACCGGGAGGACCTGCCCTCCGAAGAGATGTACTTCGGCCGCTCCGCCGGCTCCGCCCAGCCCCTCGTCTGGGCTCACGCCGAGTACCTCAAACTCCTCCGCTCCGTAGGCGACGGCAAGGTCTTCGACCGCATCTCCGTCGTCCACGCACGCTATGTCTCAGACCGCGCGAAACACACCTTCCACCGTCATCTTGGCATCTACAAGATCGGCCGTCCCATCGTGGCCGTCGTGCAGGGCGGCACGCTGCGCATCGTGGACTCCAACCTCTTCAGCATCGTCTACTCCACCGACAACTGGGCCACCAAGATCGACCGCGAAGCCCACTCCCTCGGCCGCGTCGGCTGCTTCATCGATATTCCCATCGCCGCCGACCAGACCGGCAGCATCGTCTTCACCCTGCACTGGACCGAGCAGAACCGCTGGCTGGGGCACAACTGCGAAGTCGCCATCGCCGCCGAATCTCCCTCCCAGGGCACCGAGGCCGACCGCCCAAGAAGCTAAATCTACAAAAGTTATCGAGATATAGGGAAAACGTCCTATATCTCGATAACTTTCTATAGCTCCATTGTTTGACGGCGTTCTCCGTCGCCACCACGGTCCGAGGCAAGCACGAACGCACGCCTTTGCCTCTTCTGTTCGACATCTCCGTGAGAAAATAGTAGCAATGATCTCTGTCTCTAATGTCACGATGCGCTATGGCGCGAAGCTGCTCTTTGAAGACGTCTCGGTGACGTTCACGGCTGGCCGCCGCTACGGCCTCACCGGCCCCAACGGCGCCGGCAAGTCCACCTTTATGAAGGTTTTAACCGGCGAGATCGACGCCCAGAAGGGCACCGTCGTCCGCCCCCGCAAGATCGGCGTCCTCAAGCAGGACCAGTACGAGTTCGACGCCTACCGCGTGGTCGACACCGTCATCATGGGCAACAAGGCCCTGTGGGCGGCCATGGAGGAGCGCGAACTCATCTACGCCAAGCCCGAGATGACCGACGCCGACGGCTCCCGGCTGGGCGAGCTCGAAGGCATCGTCGGCGACGAGGACGGCTACGAGGCCGAGGCCAACGCCGCCGTCCTGCTCCAGGGCCTCGACATCCCCGACGAGCTCCACGAGCGCAAGATGTCCGAGATCCAGGGCGGCCAGAAGGTCCGCGTCCTGCTCGCGCAGGCGCTCTTCGGCAACCCCCAGGCCCTGCTCCTCGACGAGCCCACCAACTACCTCGATCTCGAATCCATCCACTGGCTGCAGGACTTCCTCAACCGCTACAACGGCACCGTCATCACCATCTCGCACGATCGCCACTTCCTCAACAACGTCTGCACTCACACCGCCGACATCGACTACGAGACAATCATCACCTACAACGGCGGCTACGACGACATGGTTCTGCAGAAGACCAGCGTCCGTACCCGCATTGAGAGCCAGAACGAGCAGCGCGAGAAGAAGATTGCGCAGCTCAACGACTTCATCGCCCGCTTCTCCGCCGGCACGCGGAGCTCGCAGGTGAACTCGCGCAAGAAGGAAGTCGAGCGCCTCGCGACCAGCGAACTCGCCCGCTCCAACATTGCGCGCCCCTACATCGCCTTCAAGATGGAGCGCCCCTCCGGCAAGACCGTCCTCGAGTTCGAGGGCGTCAACAAGAGCTACACACAGCTCGACGGCAAGACCGAGCACGTCATCAACAACTTCTCCGCCATAGTCAACCGCGGCGAGAAGGTTGTCCTGATCGGCCGCAACGGCCAGGGCAAGACGACCCTGCTCAAGGCGCTGCTGGCCAACGCCCCCGGCATCGAGGAGAAGGACGTCTCCATCGACTCAGGTGTTGTGAAATGGGGTCACGAGGTCTCCATCGGCTACTTCGCGCAGGACCACAAGGGCTCCATCCAGCTCGGCATGACCGCGCAGGACTGGCTGCACCAGTACGATCCGAAGGCCGTCAAGGAAGACATTCGCGGCATCCTCGGCCAGATGCTCTTCAAGGGCGAAGAGGGCCTCAAGAAGACTGACGCGCTCTCCGGCGGCGAGGCAGCGCGCCTGCTCTTCTGCAAGATCATGCTGCTCAAGCCCAACGTCCTGGTGCTCGACGAACCCACCAACCACCTCGACCTCGAGAGCATCAACGCGCTCAACCAGGCCATCCAGAAGTACGAAGGAACGGTCTTCCTCGTCACCCATGATCAGGACCTCATCGAAGAGGCGGGTACGCGCATCTGGCACTTCGAAGGCGGCCCCAACGACTTCCACATCACCGACCACAAGGGCCCCTACGAGGAATATCAGCAGCAACTGGCCATGACGGCAAAGTAGCCACGCGAAGATTACAATCGTCGCATGGACACTGGCCCGAAGCTCGCAGCACAGAAGAACGTTCTTGGTCAGCCGCTGGAGACCTGCGGCAGCGACCCCGTCACTGGCTTCTACCGCGACGGCTGCTGCAACACCGGCCCAGACGATCTGGGCACGCACACCGTCTGCTGCATCGTCACAGCGGATTTTCTCGCCGCCTCCGCGGAGCTTGGCAACGACCTCTCCACACCGCTGCCGCAGTATGGCTTTCCCGGCCTCCGGCCCGGCGACCGCTGGTGCGTCTGCGCCGCGCGCTGGCTACAGGTGCAGCGCGCCGGCCACGCCTGCCCGGTCGTCCTTGAGGCCACCCACGAGGCCACGCTCGACATCATTCCCTTCGAGATCCTGCTCCAGTTCGCCGTCATCCCCAAGACGCTGCACTAGCCGTTTTCGACTTCGCTAGCCGTTTTTGCGTAGAGGCATAGGAACCGCGCACCTCGCAGCATTCGCTTCTTGGATAGGCAGGGCTTTAGCTCCCGGGACTTTCTCCTTCCGGCGTCGGCCCTATGCCTGCTGGCCGTTGAGGACCTGCTTGGCGTCCGACAGCGTGACCTTCACATTCATCCGCTGCTGTCCGCGATAGATCGTGAGCACCACCGTATCGCCCGCATGGTGCGCATTCAGCGCGTTCGACAGATCCTGCGGCGTCGTAATCTCCTGCCCATCGCAACCCACAATCAGGTCGCCGCCGAGCATCACCTGGGTGTTGCCCTTGTAGGCCAGTTGGTTGCCGCCGAGCAGCCCCGCACGCGCCGCAGCGCCGCCCGGCAGCACGCGCTCAATCAGGATGCCGTAGTCGGCAGGCAGGCCGATCTGCGCCGCCTCATCCGGCCCAATCGGCAGCGTCACGATGTCCAGCGACGGCCGCCGCGTGTGCCCATAGCGCATGAAGTCTTCCAGCACCGCCTTCGCCGTCGAGATGGGAATCGCAAACCCAATGCCCGCCGACTGGTCCGCTCCTCCGTTCGGGTTCGACGCAATCACCGTCGTAATCCCAATCACGTTTCCGTGCGAGTCCAGCAGCGGACCGCCGGAGTTGCCCGGGTTCACCGACGCGTCCGTCTGGATCGCGTCCTCAATGCGATTGCCCGACGGCAACTGCACCGATCGAATGGCCGAGATGATGCCCCGCGTCATCGTCCCTGAAAATCCAAACGGGTTGCCGATGGCATACACCAGTTGCCCCACCATAAGGTGGGTTGAGTCCGCCAGCGTCGCCGGCTGCAGGTCCTGCGCCCCATGAATCTGCAGCAGCGCCAGGTCATGAATATGATCCACGCCCAACACCGTGGCCTTGAATTTCTTCTTGTTCCACAGCGTCACTTCAACGGTCTGCGCATTGTCGACGACATGGTTGTTGGTCAGGATATGCCCCTGGTTATCGACGATGAAGCCCGAGCCCTGGCCCTGCTGCGGCACCGGCTGCAGGAAGAAATCGCAGCACACCACCTCGGTGCTCGTAATGTTCACCACCGACGGCAGCGCCTTCTTGTAGACCGCAATATTCTGCTGCTCTTCGGCGTCGAACTCGGGCGCGGCGTGCGCTTCGGTCAACGAGAAATTGCCCAGCGGGCCGCTGCTGTTTGAGGTCGTGCCGCCGTCCATGCTGGCTGGTGAGCGGTGCACCAGCCCGGCCAGCGCGCCGGAGGGAACCCAGCGCGTAGAGAGGAAATAAAACCCGCACAGGATCACGAGAACCAGAATCACGGGACGCAGTTTCATCGATCAGCAACCTTCGTAGCGCAGAAGCGCCTCAATCATTATTTTAGACGCGCCCACCCTCGCACTTCGATGCACAAACCCGCTTGTTCAACCCTGTGTCCGGCTCTCCATCTCCAGGAGCTGGCGTTTGCGCTCGAGTCCCCAGCGATAGCCGGCCAGCCGCCCCTCCGATCCCACCACACGGTGGCATGGAACCACGACCGCCAGCAGATTCGACCCACAGGCAGTCCCCACCGCGCGCACAGCCTTCGGCGAACCCACAGCCTCAGCGATCTGCGCATAGGTTCGCGTCTCGCCGCGAGGAATCTCCAGCAGAGCCCGCCACACGCGCTGCTGAAACGCCGTAGCACGGACCTGGAACGGAAGCGTTGCGGCAGTGGGATGCTCTGTGAGCCGCGAGAGCACGAAGCGCACAGCCTCCGTTAACTCCGCATCAGGTCCAGAGGCGTCTGCGTTGGCAGCGCGCAGCACAGCCTGCGGAAAGCGCTCGCGCAACTCGATCGCAGCCTCCGCATCGGAGTCCGCAAACAGCACGGCGCACAGTCCGCGCGCGGTCGTGGCGACCAGCAGCCGCCCCAGCGGCGAGCCGGCCATCGCATAGTGGATCGTCTCCCCCGCGCCGCCCGCCTTCATCGCTGTCGGCGTCATCCCCAGCGTCTGGTCGACGCCCTCATACAGCCGCGACGAAGACCCGAATCCGGCCTCATACACCGCGTCCGTGATCGATAGCTTCGGCCTGCGCACCTTCTCGCGGAAGCGGTCCTTGCGTTGCTCGCGGGCAAAATCTCCGGGAGTCACGCCGAGCACGCGCTTGAACCCGCGTTGCAACGCGAACTTGCCCAGCCCGGACGCAGTTGCAAGATCGTCCAGCTTCGTCCGCTCGCCCGCATGCGCGGTCAGAAATTCGGCAGCTCGTCCGATGGCCTCTGCCTGCGGATCAGCCCGTGGCGCAACGCGGTCAGGTTCGCAGCGCAGGCACGCGCGGAAGCCCGCCGCCTCGGCCAGCGCGGGCGTCGGGAAGAAGCTGACGTTCTTGCGCTCGGGCCGTCGGCTCGGGCAGCCCGGCCGGCAGTACACGCCG
>JAJZFE010000274.1 GCA_021798655.1 Acidobacteriota bacterium
CGGATACACCTTGCGAGTCTTGCCCATCCTTCCATGCTGAACAGAAAACAGACACCAGCAA
Source organism: Acidobacteriota bacterium (assembly GCA_021798655.1). The sequence continues at coordinate 62 of JAJZFE010000274.1, forward strand.
AGACTCTAACCAGGTGCAAAGTCCATAACACCCTCTAACGTGCAGCCGAATCGAGCTGCGCATCGTAGCTGCGGTTGAAGCGCAGCACCGCAGCCCACTCGCCATGCTGGTCGGTCTGGTAGACGATCTCTCCGCCGAGGAGTTTGGCGATCTCTTCGGGCGAGAGATCGTGCGTGCGTGCGAACTCGCGGCCGCGGCGTGTGTTGGGATGGCTCGCCAGATACTGTCGAAACCCAGGCTCAAGGAAGTGCGTCGTGAAGACAATAGCTGTGTCGTACGGCGCAACGCCCGTGCGCGCGATGTCGGCCACCAGCGGCTGCACGGGCGCCAGCGTGAAGTCCTCGATCGGATACGAGCGGATCGGCGAGGTCACATAGCCGAGATCCGGGTTGTACAGGTCGGCCGAAACTGGCCACGCCGTCAGCACGGTCGCGTGCGGATAGTGCTGTGCCACGTAGTCAACCGCAAGCTCATGCGCCACCACCATGTCGCGATAGGTCAGGTTGTCCTCGGGTGCAAACGAGGTTGGCGGATTCAGCCACCACGCACTGACGAACGCCGCAGCCGTCAACGCCGCAAACGCCGGCCACAGCCGCGTGCGCTCGCGCCATGTAGCCACGCAGAGCAGCAGGATCAGCGGATACATCGGCAGCAGGTACCGTGTCAGCAACGCTCCGCCCAGCACCGAGAACGCAAGCCAGTTGCCCACCAGCAGCCACGCAATCGGCGAGAGAGGTTGCAGCAGCGCAGAGGTCGATCGGCGCGGCAGAAACATGCATGCCAGCGCCAGCGTGATCGGCAGCCATATCTGCCGCTGCCACACCAGGTGCAGGAAGCGGTAGCGCAGCGCAGTGAGGATGTGCCCAGCGGTCAGGTTGGCCGTCGCGTTGTAGCGCAGGTACTCCGGATTGCCGAAGGTGAACCCCGTTGCGTGATGATGGTAGACGTACCAGAGAACCAGCGGCAGCAGGGGAACGCTCATCGCCGCCAGTCGACGCAGATGCTCGCGTCGATGAGGCGCATCTGCCAGCAGCAGGGAAAGCTCCAGCGCGGCCAGCACCGCTGGCTGCAGGATAGACGTCTCCTTGGACAGCGCGGCGAGCGAGAAGAGCAGGCTGATGAGCCAGAGGCGTGTTGCAGGGCGCTGCCGGGTTGCTGGCGGCGCGTCAACGTCCGCAACTGTCTGCGGCAGGTAGAGCGCAAACGCCCACAACGTGAAAGCAGCAGCGAAGATATCCGCGTGTGCGAGCGTCGACTGGGCAAACCAGATGGGGTAGACAGCCGTCAGCAGCGTGACCGTCAGAGCAACATCGGACGATACCAGTCGTTCCGCAAGCCGCAGCACGGCCACCAGACCTGCAGCCGCAAAGGCACAGACGATCAGCCGCGTGGCCAGAATATGGAACCCCGTCACGTGCCACAGCGTACCAAGTACAACGTTGGGCAGCGGCGGATGCGCGTTCGTGAAGTGCGGGATCAACAGTCCGTGACGGTAGAAGTCCAGCGCCGCCGGAATGTAGTAACCGCCTTCATCCCAGAAGTAGGGAAGTCGCAGCAGCGTCAGATGGCTCAGCACCACCGCCGCATACAGCAGCACCAAGAGCGCCCACGACGGAAGTCTCGCGATGGCCATTGACACGCGGCGAAGTCGATCAGAGAGAGGAGGCACTGGAAGTCGGGATGGTGAAACGGTCACGAGGTCAGATCTGCCGTTGCCGGCAGCCTCAGGCAAAGCTGCCGCGCTCAGTGAACCGGACCATTGCCGGGAACCGCGAAGCGCTGGACTTCGGCCTGCGTGCCATCGAGCGAGATGGCCCCAAAGGTCTGCTCATATTGCGCCACATTGTGCGCCAGCACGTTCAGCAGCGCCTTGGCCTGTTGCGGACTGAGGTAGATGCCCTGGAAGTTCTCCACCTGCACCTCGTCCGGCGTGGAGTTGCCCAGCGTACCGAAGATCAACATCAGGTCCCACATGGAGAGCCGAACCTGCACGCTGTTCGCGTAGCTGTCGCGGTAGTCTTCGGTCTTGGTCAGGTGAATCCGGGGTTGCTGCTGGCTCATTCGGGGCTGCTTTCAAGGGTAAAGATTGGTGCGGGAGAGGGGACTTGAACCCCTACGCCTTACGGCACAGGCTTCTAAGACCTGCGTGTCTGCCATTTCACCACTCCCGCAGTGGACTTAAGCCTACCGAGTCTGGTGGAGCAATGCAATTCGGCGTACCATGCGGGCATCTGAAGGAGGAGAATCCAGCCCGCAGAGTAGGGAGTGGAGAGGAAGTGCCGATGAAGGGTGGGTGGGATAGAGGTTACGGCAGAGGTCGGGACAGAGGTTGCGACGAACAGGGATGCTAGTGCATCCTATATAGGAAAGTTGATAAAGGGACACTCAATATGTCGAATGAGTTTGTAAGCGTCATCAAGCCGAGCAGCGAAAAGACCGCCGAAATCGAGAGTCGCGGGCACTCGTATCCTGTTCTTCCAGTGAGAGATACGGTCCTTTTCCCCCATGCTGTTCTGCCCCTCACGGTGGGTCGCGAGAGCTCTATCCAGCTGATCCAGTCACTGGGTGAGGAGAAGACTATCCTTGTCGTCGCTCAGCGCGACGCGCACCAGGACATCCCGGACGGAGGCGACCTGTATGAGGTGGGTACGCGCGCTACGGTCCACAAAGTCGTCAAGATGCCCAATGCGAGCCTCTTTGTCTTCACCGAAGGCACCGAGCGCGTGAAGCTGCGTCGCTTTACCCAGACGCAGCCCTTTCTGACGGCGGAGTACGAGGTGTTGGGAGAGGTGCTTCCGGCCGAATCGGCCGAGCTTGAGGCGCTGCAGCGCAGCGTGCTGGGGCAGTTCCAGGAGATTGTCAGCGCCTCGTCGACGCTGTCGGACGACCTGCAGACGATTGCGTTGAATATCGATGAACCCTCGCGCCTGGCCGACTTCGTGGCGGCGAGCCTGCCGTTCCTGACGACGATCGAGAAGCAGGAGCTGCTGGAAAACGGCGACGTGCGCCTGCGGCTGGAGGCGATCAACGGGCTGCTCGCGAAGGAGCTTGAGGTGCAGCAGCTGCGCAACAAGATCCAGAGCGAGGTGCAGGACTCGGTCCAGCAGTCGCAGAGGGACTTCTATCTTCGCGAACAGATGAAGGCGATCCAGAAGGAGCTTGGCGACCTGGACGACACGCAGAAGGACGTTGCGGACCTGAAGGAGAAGATCGAAGCCGCAGGAATGCCGGAAGACGTGAAGAAGGACGCGCTGAAGGAACTCGGCCGTCTGGGCCGGATGAACCCGGCTGCAGCGGACTACTCGCTGACGCGGAACTATGTGGAGTGGCTTGCTGTGCTGCCGTGGTCGAAGGGCTCGGCCGGCGAGGTCGATATCAGGAAGGCTGCTGCGTTCCTCGACGAGGATCACTACGGGCTCAACAAGGTGAAGGACCGCATCCTGGACTACCTCAGTGTGCGGCGGTTGAAGCCGGATATGAAGGGGCCGATCCTGTGCTTCGTCGGGCCTCCGGGCGTGGGCAAGACCTCGCTGGGACGTTCGATCGCGCGCGCACTTGACCGCAAGTTTTCCAGAATCTCTCTCGGCGGCATGCACGATGAAGCCGAGATTCGCGGGCACCGCAGAACATACATCGGCGCGCTGCCGGGGCAGATTATCCAGCACCTGAAGCGAGTTGGCGTGAACGATCCTGTGTTCATGCTGGACGAGATCGACAAGCTCGGGCGCGACTTCCGCGGAGACCCTGCAAGTGCTCTGCTGGAGACGCTCGATCCCGAGCAGAACAATACCTTCCGCGACAACTATCTCGACCAGCCCTTTGACTTGAGCAAGGTACTGTTCATCTGCACGGCAAACCAGCTGGACACGATTCCTGCTCCGTTACTCGACCGCATGGAGATTATCGAGTTGACGGGTTACACCGAGGAAGAGAAGGTCAACATCGCGGAGCGCTACCTGATCCCGCGGCAGATCAAGGAGAACGGCATCGAGCCGCAGGAAGGCGCTGCACCTGTCATCGAGTTTCCTGCAGCCACTGCGGGCCTGGTCGCGCGGCACTACACGCGCGAGGCTGGCGTCCGCAAGCTGGAGCAGCAGATCGGTACCATCTGCCGCAAGACGGCTCGCAAAGTCGCCGAAGGCATGACTACCGTGTTGACGATCACGCCGGAGGTGGTGCACGAGTTTCTCGGTGGCATCAAGGTTCGCGTCGACACCGAGATCGCCGAGCGCACCAAGCGGCCTGGCGTCGCGGTAGGTCTTGCGTGGACGCCTGCAGGCGGCGACGTGTTGTTCATCGAGGCCAATCGCATGAAGGGCAAGGGCGGCTTCACCATGACCGGGCAGATCGGCGACGTGATGAAGGAGTCCATGCAGGCGGCGCTCACCTGGGTGCGATCGAACGCCACCGCGCTGGGACTCGACGCCGACGTGCTGAAGGACACTGACCTGCACATTCACGTCCCGGCTGGTGCCATTCCCAAAGATGGGCCCAGCGCGGGTGTGACGATGGCGACTGCGTTGGTGAGCCTGCTCACCGACAAGCCTGTACGCCCGCTGTTGGCGATGACCGGCGAGATCACGCTGAGCGGAAATGTTCTTCCCGTAGGAGGCATCAAGGAGAAGTTTCTCGCAGCGAAACGTGCAGGTGTGCTCGATGTGATCCTGCCAATGGACGTGCGAACCAACGTCGAAGAGGATCTCACTGCCGATCAAGTAGCGGGCGTGACGATTCACTACGCCACGCGCATTGAGGATGTCCTTGAGGTGGCGTTGCCGAAGACGGCCAAAGAGGAACGCCGTGATGAGGCTGTCCGCGATGAGCTGCTGGTCGGTGCGGACTAAGACGTCTATGCCCCAAACAAAACCCCGAGTCTGAAGCAGACTCGGGGTTTCGCTTGGGACAAGCTCTCGCGACGATCAGGATACTCTGCGTTACTTCTTGGCGAGCAGATAGGCGTGGTAGCCCGTAAACTCATACTCCACGGAGAGGTAGCCCGTGTCATCGCCAAGGCCGTTGCCCGACAGCGAGATGCTGCTGATTTGATTGCCGAAGTCCTTCTTGGTCCAATAGGCCGCCAACGTTCGCTCAGTGTTTGTCAGCGACAGCATGAACTGGTTGGGCGCGCGGTGCGTTGCTTTCGCATCCAGAAAGTCGAAGTTGTCCGATGGATCACCGTAGCCTTTGCTGAGGTCAGTCCGTATCGTCGCGAACTGGGTCTTCATCAGGTGTCCCGCAGGATCATCTTCAATGTCCTTGCCCGTTGCAATCAGCTTGACGAGGCCGCTGTCGTTGCCGACGATCAGCAGGAACGAATCGAACTCTGGATCGGGCTTCGGAGCCGCCGCGACCTCGAGGATGTCCCCTTGCTGCTTCAGGATGTTGTCCTTCCCCACAGCAGCAATGATCTGCTCGCGGGTTTCACCAGCGTAGAAGCCGAAGGTCGCTGCGCCTTGTTCGACAGCCGATCCTGCGGCCAATCCGCCAGGCGCCTGCGCTGCGGGTGCAGCGGCAGCCGAACCCGACGTGTCAGCTGCCGGCTGCTGCTGCAACCGTCCGGCTGTTGCGTTGCCAGGCGTTGATTGCGTCTTTGCGGCTGATGACTTGGCTGGCTGAGCTGCATTCGCCGAGTCATCCGGCGGTGGCGGCAGTTGGATCGCATGGGGCGCGCGCTTCTCAGGAGTCGTGTCCGCTGTCGCTGGACTCGTCGGGCGCTCGTTCGTCGGCGGCAGCACGTAGGGTTGCGTCGGCACGGGTGTTGCCGCAGGTGCAGATCCCGAGTCGGGAGTCTGTGCCAGCAGACTCGGACGCAGTTGGGTCGCGCTGAGGCCAAACACGAGGGTGATCAGACTGACAGTGAGCGTTCCTGGACGGCTTTTGCTGTGACGCATACACGTGAATGTATCCGTTATCTGGACTGCGGGCAACTCCAATTATCCTGTTAGAGACGGTTCGCAACTGTCTGCTGCTTTTGGTGGCATGATCCTCAAAAACAGGAGTAACAATCTCGGAATGCAGCACGATGACAGGGACGTATCGATGTTGCTCATCGATACTTGCGGCGAAGGTGCTGGCGTAGCTGTCAGTGTTGGCGACCAGGTCGTCGTGACGGCTGATCTCTCCCGCAGTTCCGGATCGTCTGCCATTATCCGCGCAATTGAGGATGTGATGCACGAATCCGGGCATCAGCTGGCACAACTTTCGGCCATCGCGGTCGTCAACGGTCCCGGCTCATTTACCGGAGTCCGAGTCGGACTCGCTGCGGCGAGCGGGCTGGCAGAGGCCGCGCAGCTGAGGATGTTGACCGTCTCGCGGCTGAAGGTACTGGCTGCAACGACCGCGCTCAAAGACGGTTGGGTGGTGCTGGATGCAGGCCATTCAGGCTGCTATGCGATGTCCGTGATCGATGGTCGTTACGGCCCGGAGATGCTGCTTGGCCTCGATTCACTTCGCGATCTGGCGGGTGACAGCGAACGGATACTCGCCGATGAGCGCGTTGGAGACCTGTTGCAGAATCGTTACCCGGAACTGAGGGTGCGCGTGCGCCCCTTGCGGGTTGCCGATGCTCTCCCTCTCTCGCTGGGAGTGTACAAAACGGCTGAGCTGCAAACCGGCTCGATGGAAGCGAACTACCTTCAGGGCACGAACGATATCTACAAGGCAAAGCCGCATGTCTGAACCTGTTCAACAGCCTGCAGATGCTTACGATGCCATTCGGTCTGCGGTCACGGAAGACCTGCAGGGAGTTCTGTTGCTGCAGCGTTCCATCTCCCAGAACGTCGACTGGAGCGAACGTGTGTGGCGGCAGGTTCTGGACCAGTCGATGCAACAGCCGTCGCAGCGGTGCGTCTGGCTTGCCGAAGCTACGGGATGCGTCGTGGGCTATGCTGTTGCGAGCCGCGTGCTGCAGGTTTGCGAGCTGGAGATGTTGGCTGTTGCTCCGCAGATGCGCCGTCGCGGTGTTGGCAGGGCCTTGTGCGAAGCCGCGATCAAGTGGGCTCAGGAAAATGGTGTGGTCAGGATGGAGCTGGAGGTGCGCGCGTCGAACCGTGCTGCTCTGCAGTTGTATGACTCACTCCAGTTCTCGCAGAACGGCGTGCGAACGAGGTACTATCGCGACCCGGTTGAAGACGCTGTCCTGTTGGCTCGATCGCTTTCGCCTGAAGACTTGCGACCGTCAAAGGTATAATCCCGGTTATGGTTCGGGATGGATATTACTATGGGTTGTCCCTGTTGCTGGTTGCCGCAGTCGTGTGGCACGCAACGCACTTTGTCGTGCTCGCTGTCGTGCCTGTATTGCTTGCGGCCTTCTTCCTCTGGTTCTTTCGGGATCCGACGCGGCGCATCCCGACAGAGCCCGGCTTGATCGTCTCACCGGGCGATGGCAAGGTCGAAGAAGCGGACTGGATTGAGACCACTGCAGGGCCACGGTTGCGCGTCACCATCTTTCTGAGCGTCTTCAACGTTCACGTCAATCGTGTGCCTGTCGGAGGCACGGTCAGTGTCGTGGAGCACCGAGAAGGGCTCTTCCTGAATGCGATGCGTCCAGACTCCGCTGTCCACAACGAGCAGACGCTGATTACCGTGCAGGCGGATGGCTACAGCGTCAGCTTCAAGCAGATCGCGGGATTGCTTGCGCGCAGGATCGTCTGCAATCTGAAGGTCGGGGACAAGGTCGAGCGCGGTCAGCGAATGGGGTTGATCAAGTTCGGATCGCGCGTTGACGTCCTGATGCCCGCAGAGGTGGAGTTGAAGGTGACAGTCGGTCAGACTGTCCGCGGCGGCAGCAGCATTCTGGCCGCTATGCCGACAGGCAGGGCGTGATGTCGGCGGCCGAGAGCAAGCAACACCTGGTGCCTGCAAGGCGCGGCATGTATGTGCTGCCATCGCTGTTCACAGCGGGCAACATTGCCATCGGCTACTACGTCATTATGCAGGCCATCCGCGGCGCCGGCCTGGCTGACCCGCTCAATCAGGTGTACTTCGATCATGCGGCGCTTGGTGTGGTCTTTGCCATCGTCTTCGACGGGTTGGACGGGCGCATCGCGCGCATGACGAATACGGCCAGCGAGTTTGGTCGCGAGTTGGACTCGCTGGCTGACGTGATCACATTCGGTGTCGCTCCCAGTGTGCTTGCCTACCTGTGGGGAGTACGCCAGGTGGAGGTGGGCTTGTACCCCATCGTGCATCAGCGACTCCTGCACTTCGGCATCGTAATCTGTTTCCTGTTCCTGATCTGCGGTGCCTGCCGTCTGGCCCGATTCAACGTGACGGCCAATCCCCGACCGCGTAATCCAGGCCGTGCCGATCGCAAATACTTCGTGGGGATGCCGATTCCTGCCGGTGCGGGCGTGCTCGCGGCCGTGATCCACTTTGAAGGCGGCTCGCCGGTGTACAGCCAGTGGCTTGCCATGGTGTGGCTCGCGCTGGTTGCCTTCACAGGCTTCCTGATGGTCAGCAACTGGAGGTTCTGGAGCGGCAAAGAGATCGACATGGGAACGCGTCAGCCGATGCGCCTGCTGGTCATTATCCTCGTCGTATTGGGGGTCCTGTACGAGTGGCACCGCTATGCTCTGATGGCGCTGGGCCTTGGCTACCTGATGAGCGGAGTTCTGGCTCGTCTGGGATATGCGTGGCAACGACGAGCAGAACGCTGACGACAGCAAGGCTGTGTGCACCGAGCAGCTTCTGCTCCTCTCGCAACGTAGTTCATCGTCACAGCAGATCGTGTGCGGTCGGGATCGCTACTCGCGGCCGCGCTTCTTCACCTCGATGCTCAACCGTTTGATCTTCTGGTTCAGCGTCGAAAGCGGTACGCGGAAGAACTCTGCTGCCTCGGTCTGGTTCCAGTTGCAGCGTTCCAGGCGGTCGGCGATGATCCTGCGCTCGATGTCTTCGATCACGTCGAAGAGGCTCGCATCCGGCCGTTGCTCCAGCAGGTTGGTCGAGTACGTGTTCCCGCGAATCTGGCTCGGCAGCAGCTCCGGCGTAATCGTCGGCCCATTCGCCAGCACCACGCCGCGCTCCATCGCGTTCTCCAGTTCGCGGACGTTGCCCGGCCACTCGTAGTCCATCATCACCCGCAGCGCTTCTGA
>JAJZFE010000018.1 GCA_021798655.1 Acidobacteriota bacterium
TGAGCGCGACGGGATTTGACCTGGAGCGCGGGGTGACGACGCTGGAGTCGGACGAGGCGACGGTGTCGCAGCGGATGATCCGGCAGGCGCGCGAGGTGATTGTGGTGGCGGATTCGAGCAAGATCGGGCAGGTAAGCCCGGCGCTGATCTGCCCGGTGTCTGCGGTGCAGGTGCTGGTGACAGATACGGGGCTGGCGGAGAGCGTGCGGGCGGAGCTGACGGCACGCGGGATCAAGGTGATCTGCGCGTAGGCGGATGAGCCGGAGGAGACAGGGATGCGGAGTCGGATGGGGCTGGCTGCTTTTATGTTGACTGCGATGTGGGCTGCGGCCGGCCGGTTGCAGGCGCAGACACCGCTGCAGGTGAAGGGCGGCGGATTTGAGCTGCGGGGGCGTCCGTTTCAGATTCTGTCGGGCGAGATCGAGTATGCGCGGGTGCCGCGGGCGGAGTGGGCGGATCGTTTGCGGAAGGTGCACGCGATGGGGCTGAACACGATCACGGTGTACGTGTTCTGGAACCTGCACGAGCCGCGGCCAGGGGTGTACGACTTCAGCGGGCAGAACGATGTGGCGGGGTTTCTGCGTGCGGCGCAGGCGGAGGGGCTGTATGTGGTGCTGCGGCCTGGGCCGTATGTGTGCGCGGAGTGGGACCTGGGCGGGTATCCGGCGTGGCTGTTGAAGGACCACGGGATGGAGCTGCGCAGCCTGCAGCCGCAGTACATGGCGGCGGCGCGGCGATGGATGCTGCGTCTGGGGCAGGAGCTGGCACCGCTGCAGGCCAGTCGCGGGGGGCCGGTGATCGCGGTGCAGGTGGAGAACGAGTATGGGTCGTTCCAGGTGCCGGAGGACGGCGGCGCGTACATGCGCGCGATGGAGACGCTGGTGCGCGAGGCGGGCTTCGGGGAGTCGCTGCTGTATACCGCAGATGGCCCGGAGGAGCTGGCGAAGGGGTCGCTGCCGGAGCTGCCGGCGGGGATCGACTTTGGCACTGGCGATGCTGAGCGGTCGATTGCGCTGTTCAGGAAGTACAGGCCGAATGCGCCGGTGTATGTGGCCGAGTACTGGGATGGCTGGTTCGACCACTGGGGGGCGAAGCACCAGGTGACCGACGGTGCGAAGCAGGTGGAGGAGATTCGGTCGGTGATCGCGAAGGGGTACTCGATCAGCCTGTACATGGTGGAGGGTGGGACGAGCTTTGGCTGGATGAACGGCGCGAACTGGGACCACAAGACGTATGAGCCGGACGTTTCAAGCTACGACTACGACGCGCCGATGGATGAGGCGGGGCGGCTGCGTCCGAAGTACTTTGCGATGCGGACGATGATCGCCGACGTGACGCACGTGACGCCGCCAGCGGTGCCGCAGCCGCGGCCGATGATGACGCTGCCGGAGATGCAGCTGAGCGCGACGCGTTCGCTGTGGCAGGGCCTGCCGAAGGGGTTGGAGGCCGCGTCGCCGATGACGATGGAGGACGCCGGGCAGGGGTACGGGTACATGCTGTATCGCACGGAGTTGAAGCACGATGTGCAGGGGGCGAGGCTGCAGGTGGAGAGCCTGCACAGCTATGCGCGGGTGTATGTGGATGGCGCGCTGGCGGGTGTGCTGGACCGCAGGCTGGGGCAGAGTGAGATGCGGCTGACGGCGCAGGCAGGGCAGCGGCTCGACCTGCTGGTGGAGAATACGGGACGGATCAACTTTTCGGTGGAGCTGCGGGGGGAGCGGGCGGGGATTGTGGGCGATGTGCGGCTGGATGGCGCACGGTTGCAGGGCTGGGAGATGGTGCCGCTGCCGCTGGATGCGCCGCCGGAGGATGGGTACTCGGCCGGGCCGTGCAGCGGGCCGTGTTTTTATCGGGGGACGTTCATGGCGAAGCAGGCGGCGGACACGTTTGTGAACACGTCGCGGCTGGGCAAGGGCGTGGTGTGGGTGAACGGGCACCTGCTGGGTCGGTTCTGGAACGTGGGGCCGATGGGCAGCCTGTATCTGCCGGGGGCGTGGGTGCACGCGGGCAGCAATACGGTGACGGTGCTGGACCTGAACGGCGGTGCGGCGCGGGTGCGCGGCGACGAGGAGCCGACGTACCTGGAACCGGCTGTAGAGCCGGTTGTAGAGCCGGTTGTAGAGACGACGACGGCGAATCGCTGAGTGCGGTGGGTGCTGCGGGCCGGGGTGCGAAGGGGTGGAGCGCGGGTTCAATACTGCCTGCGGGCGGCCTGAAAGCACATGAAAATGAGTGATTTGCAACTATTTGAACAATTTCTTTTGAATTGGTTGCAGATTTTGCTTGCGTCGACTCCGGGGGATGGGATAGATTCCAGAGTCAACAGCGCCATTCTGAGCATCTGATGCCGATTTGAACAAAAATGTGACTGCCAAAGTCGCTAGCTCAGTGTGAATCGCTGTGGGATGGAAATCTTGAGGCTCGGAGACCTACGTATGTCACGGTACAGTTCCAGAATCATTCGCCAGATATTCATGATGCCCTGTCTGACGCTGGCGGCAGCGGCGCGGACGCGGTTTGCGCTGCCGGTTGTAGTGGCGGTGGGCAGCCTGTTGTGCGGAGTTGCGCCGGTGCTGGCGCAACAGGCAGCAGGTGCCATTACAGGTGTTGTGGCCGACGCGACGGGTTCGGTGATCCCGGGAGCGACGGTGACGGCGCGGGACACGGACCGGGGGACAACGTGGTCCACGCAGACGACCAGCGCGGGCATCTACGAGTTTCCGCAGATCACGGTGGGCAACATCCAGATCTCGGTGACGGCGCCGGGCTTCCAGACGGTGAAGCGGAACGCGTTCACGCTGGTGCTGAACCAGGTGGCGCGGGTGGACATCAAGCTGCCGGTCGGCGATGTATCGCAGACGGTGGAGGTGACGGACGCGCCGCCGCTGCTGCAGACGGCGTCGACGGAGATCTCGACGCTGATTGACGCGAAGACGACGACGGCGCTGCCGCTGGCGACGCGGGACATCAACCAGCTGACGCTGCTGGTACCGGGTGTGGTGAGTCCGAACATCTTTGCGTTCCAGTCGCCGCAGACGACGTTCGGCACGGGGCGGCCGTATGTGAACGGCGCGCGCGAGCAGGACAACAACTTCAGCCTGGACGGCATGGACGTGAATCAGCCGGACAATAACGAGGTGGCGTATGTGCCGGGTCCGGACGCGATCCAGGAGTTCAACATCATCACGAGCAACGCGCCGGCGGACTTTGGCAACTACATCGGCGGCGTGATTGTGGAGACGCTGAAGAGCGGCACGAACCAGTATCACGGCGACCTGTTTGAGTTCATCCGGAACACGGATCTGAATGCGAACAGCTGGCAGAACAAGGCGCAGGCGTATGTGGTGAATGCGGACGGCTCGCATGGCACGACGGCACCGCGCGCGCCGCTGCACTGGAACGAGTTTGGCGGCACGGTGGGCGGGCCGATCATCAAGGACAAGCTGTTCTTCTTTGCCGATGAGCAGACGTCGCTGTACAGCACGCCGGCGACCTCGACGGCGTTCTCGCTGATTCCGTCGGCGGCGCTGCGTTCGGGCGATCTGTCGTCGTCGTGTACGACGGGATTTGTGGCGGGCATTTGTACGACGCTGTCGCAGCAGTTGTATGACCCTGCGTCGAGTCCGATTCCCTCGCAGCGGACGCCGTTCCTGAACAACCAGGTTCCGATCCGGAGCACGGTGGCGAAGAACCTGCTGTCGTCGTCGCTGTTTCCGACGGTGAACACGATTGCGTACAACGTGCATAACTACACGAACAGCTACCAGGGCGATGCGAAGATCGACTGGCAGGCGACGCAGCGCGACCATGTGATGGGCCGCTACTCGCAGATGTATGTGATCAACAACACGACGAACAGCCAGCCGTTGCTGCCGTCGGTGACGCGCGAGTATCCGCTGAAGAACTTCGTGATCGACTATGTGCGCACGCTGACGCCGTCGCTGGTGAACGACGTTCGTGTGGGCGCGCAGATCTTCCCGGCGAACGACCAGGTGTACACGAACCCGACGGGACAGAACCTGCCGACACTGTTCGGCCTGCCGGGTGTGCAGAGCTCGATTCTGCCGTCGCTGAACATCGGTGGCTACTCGGTGATTGGCAGCAACAACAGCGTGGAGATCTTCCACGATACGACGTACGAGGTGGAAGACTCGCTGACGTGGACGCACGGCAAGCACAGTGTTCATGCAGGTTTTGAGTGGTACCACTACATCATGAACGACCTGTACCCCGGCACGCAGGGTCTATCGGGTGCGTTCACGTTCAACGGCCAGTTCACGGGCAACACGCCTACCGGCGGCGGCAATGCGGTGGCGGACTTCCTGCTGGGTCTGCCGGAGGACGTGCAGGAAGGCACACCGCTGGACTTCCACCTTCGCAACAGCCTGTTCGGCGGCTTTGTGCAGGACAACTGGCAGCTGACGCAGACCCTGACGCTGAACCTGGGCCTGCGCTATGAGCTGACGACGCCGCGCGGCGACAAGAACGCGCAGAACAATGTGAACTTCGACCTGCAGACGGGTGCTCCGCAGATCGGGACAAACTACAACACGTACACGGGCAAGGACAACTTCCAGCCGCGCATCGGCTTTGCGTGGCAGGTGCGTCCGCGGACGGTGCTGCGTGGAGCGTATGACATCTCCACGTACATGGAAGGCAACGGCCTGAACAACATGGCGGTGGCGAATCCGCCGTACCAGGTGGCGCGCGACGAGAACAACAATGGTCTTGCGGCGCCGGTAACGACGTTCGATCAGGGCTACGCATCGTTCCCGGCATCGGCGTGTACGGCACTTGCGCTGCAGCAGTTTTCTGCGGCGTGTCTGGGTGGCGGTGTGACGGTTCATCTTACGAACCCGAAGCTGCAGCCCGCGGTGGACCAGCAGTGGAACCTGACGCTGCAGCAGGAGTTCAACACGCACACCGTGATGTCGATCGGATATGTGGGCAACAAGGTTGATCACATGTCGGACATCTTCCTGTACGACCAGAAGGTGTTGAACCCGAACGCAACGATCAGCCCGGCGCCGTACGCGCAGCCGCTGATTGCTGCGGGCGCGAACGTGCGGTACAACGACTCGTCGGCGATTCAGCGGTATGAGGCGCTGGAGGCGACGGTGGCTGAGCGGAAGTATCACGGGCTGGATGTGCAGGCGTCGTACACGTTCTCCAAGTGCCTGTCGAACTCGCTGGGCTACTTCGGCCAGTATGGAGACGAGGAAGGCACGGGCACCAGCCAGACGAACGGCTCGTACTTCTTCTTCCAGAACGAGTACAACCCGCGTGCAGACTACGGTCGTTGCATCACGGATCTAGCGTCGGTGTTCAACGGGTTCGCGATCTACGAACTGCCGTTTGGCCATGGCAAGCAGCTGCTGGGCAATGCGGGCCCGGTGGTGAATGAGGTTGTCAGCGGCTGGTCGCTGGCTTCGGACTTCACGTTGCACTCGGGCTTTGCGATCAACGTTGCGGGTCCGGACGAGTCGGGAACGGGATCGTACAATCCGCGTCCGAACTGCGTGGCGGGCGTGTCGCAGCAGGGCAGCAGGCAGTTTGAGCAGATCGGTGGCAGCGTTGGAATCGCCTATCTGAATCCGGCAGCGGTTGCGGCCCCGGCAGCGAACACGTTTGGCGACTGCAGCGTGGGTGCGTTCCGCGGCCCGGGCCTGAAGACAGCCGACCTGAACGTGATCAAGGAGTTCCCGGTGAAGAACAGCATGAACCTTCAGTTCATGGCGCAGTTCATCAACGTGACGAACACCCCGATCTTCAGCGCGCCTTCGTCGAACTGCGGTCCGTCGTGCACGGGCAGCATCCAGACGGGAGCCAATGGGGGGAACACGGGTGCAGGCACGTTCGGACTGGCGCAGTCGCCTGATCCGGGACGCGAGATTCAGTTCGGTTTGAAGTTCAACTACTGAGTCGTCCCACAGCCTGGCAACAGACGCCAAGTGCCACCCCGCGACGGGTGGCACTTGGCGTTTGGCTGGCTGTTGCGGGATCGTCGCGCGGGGCTACGGTTTCGGGATGGTGGCTGCGAGTGCGGCGCGTGCCGCAGCGAGGGACTCTTCGGCGGCCTTCTTCATGCAGGCGATGTTGTTGGTGCAGAAGAGAAGGTTGACGCCGAGTTCAAGCCAGAGGGGGAAGTCGGACTGCGGGCAGGCCGTGGCGACGAGTTTTTTGTTGCGCTTGGCTGCGGCGATGATGCGGCGTGCGGCCTCGATGACGAGCGGATGCGCGGGCTGGCCGGCGTGGCCGAGGCTGGCGGCGAGATCGGCGGGGCCGATGAAGAGGTCGACGTCGGGCACGGCGGCGAGCTCGTCGATGCGATCGAGCGCGGCGACGGTTTCGATCTGTGCGAGGAGGCTGAGGTCGGCGTTGAGCTGCTGCTGGCCGGCGGCGAGGCTTTCGAAGATGCCGTAGTTCATGGCGCGGGAGACGCTGAAGATGCCGCGGCCGCCTTCGGGCGCGAAGCGGGCGTAGTGGCGGAGCTGGTGGATCTGCTCCGGGGTATCGACCATGGGGACGTCGATGATGTCGGGTCCGCACTCGGCGGCTTTGAGGACGCTCTCGCGGCGGGTGTCGGGGATGCGGATCATGGTCAACATGCCGGAGCCGGCGGCCATGCGGCAGAGGTCGGCGGCCTGCGCGAAGGTGATGGGCGCGTGCTCCATCTCGATCCAGATGGCCTGATAGCCGAGGTGCGCGCAGATCTCGAGAAAGATGGGGTCGTAGGAGTAGACGGCTGCGCCGAGGAGCGGGCGGCCAGAGTTTTTTTCGAGCGCGGTGTGGAGGCGGTTCATTGGGGTCGATCTCCTGCGGGGATGAGCGATGCGGTTGCGTTGCGTGTGGCGAGCCAGCTCCACAGCGTGAGCGGTGCGGTGGCGTTGCGAGGACGTGGGAGCAGGGAAGCGGCGAGGGAGGCGACGGCGAGCAGAAGCAGGTTGCCGATGACGCCGATGGTGTACTCGTGCCAGGGATAGTTGAAGCGATGCAGGTTGAGCTGAGCGCCGTGGTTCATGGTGAGCGTGGCCCAGGCGGTGAAGAGGAGGTTGGCTGCGATGCCGATCCGTGCGGCCGCGCGGGTGGCGCTGGGCAGCAGAAAGGCCAGTAGAAACAGGCCTGCGAGGCCCCCTGCAACGATGGCGGTGATGGTGTAGTAGAGCGCGAGCGCGCTGCCCTGGGTGTGTGCGAGGCGAAGGGCGACGGCCATGGCGAGCACTCCGCAGAGCCCGACGGCGAGCTTGCCGAGGCGCAGCAGCGTGTAGTCCGGGCGGCCGGGCACGAAGGTCTCGAAGACATCGTGGACGAGGATGACGGCGAGACAGTTGAGGTCGGAGGCGAGCATGGACATGGCCGCACCGAAGAGCGCAGCGAGGAAGAGGCCGGCGACGCCGAGGGGCATCTGCGTGACCATGAAGTGGGGAAAGACCTGGTCGGGGCGTGTGATGCTGGCGGGCAGAGCGAGCGCGGTGAGGCGGTAGAAGGCCCAGAGCAGCGTGCCGATGAGCATGAAGGCCGTCCACGCAGGCAGGCAGAGCGCGGCGCCGAGCATGGCTCCGCGCAGGGCCTGACGGTCCGTGCGCGCGGCGAGATAACGCTGCACGACGGTCTGGTCGGCGGTGAACTTCTGCAGATAGAAGAAGAGGCCGTAGAGCGCGAGCGTCCAGAAGGTGGGCAGGGCGAGGTTGAAGCGGAAGCTGCCGAGGCTGGTCTTGTGCGCGGCTGCGATGAGGTGGAACATCGCGGCGGGATGCACGCGCGGCGAGAAGAGCAGCAGAGCGATGGTGACGACGACGCCGGTCCAGAGCACAAAGCCCTGCAGTACGTCGGTCCAGATGACGGCTTCGAGGCCGCCGATGAGTGTGTAGAGGATGGTGATGCCGCCGAGCCCGAGGATGACCGCCGCGATGGGCCAACCGGTGATGCCGCTGACCGAGAGCGCGAGCAGATAGAAGACGAAGCCCATCTTGGAGAAGTGGCCCAGGGCAAAGGCAAAGGCCGCGTAGAGCCGGACGCCGCGGCCGAAGCGCTGGCCGAAGTACTCGTAGACGCTCATGGAGACGGCGTGGCGGAAGAACGGCACAATGGCCGGGCCGATGGCCGCGATGACGAGGAGAAAGAAGATACCGGGGACGAGCAGGTTCCAGTTGCCGGCGTAGGCGGCGCCGGGGTAGGCGATGAAGGTGACGCTGGTGATGATGGTGGCGAGCAGCGACATGCCGGCAGCCCAGCCGGGGATGGAGCGGTCGGCGGTGAAGTAGCGCTGCGTGGTGCGCTGGCGGCCGGCCGTGCGCAGCGCCACGGCCACCAGCGCGAGCAGGTAGGCGGCGATGACGGCGATGTCGAGCCGATGCACTTAGCGGGCTCCTGCGGCGGCGATTCGTCCAGTGGCCATGCGGGCGGCGAGGCGCATGGCAGCGAGCATGTTGCGCGGGTCGGCGAGGTTTTTGCCGGCGATGTCGAAGGCCGTGCCGTGATCGACGGAGGTGCGGATGATGGGAATGCCGAGGGAGACGTTGACGGTGCTCTCGAAGTCGATGAGCTTCATGGGGATGTGTCCCTGGTCGTGGTACATGGCGACGATGAGGTCGAAGTCGCCGCGCAGGCCGCGGAGAAAGACGGTGTCGGCGGGGTGCGGGCCGGTGCAGAGATGGCCGCGCGCGACGGCCTCGGCGATGGCGGGTGCGATGATGTCGGAGTCCTGGCGGCCGAAGAGGTTGTGCTCGCCGGCGTGGGGGTTGAGTCCGCAGACGGCGATGCGCGGGGCGCGGCCGAGCATGAGGCGCAGGGCCGCGTCGCCAAGCTCGATGGTGCGGACGATGCGCTGCTGATCGAGCCTGCAGGCCTGTTCGAGTGGAACGTGGGTGGTGACGTGCACGGTGGCGAGCTTTTCGCTGACGAGCAACATGCGCGACTCGGTGGCAGCGCAGAGTTGCGCGATGTACTCGGTGTGGCCGGTGAAGGCCATGCCGGAGAGCGTGACAGCCTCCTTGTTGAGCGGGGCGGTGACGAGCGCGTCGGCGTCGCCGCTGAGGCAGAGTTCGGTGGCGTGACGCACGTAGTCGATGGCGGCGAGGCCGCAGGCTGCGTCGAGCTGGCCGAAGCGGAGA
>JAJZFE010000188.1 GCA_021798655.1 Acidobacteriota bacterium
CTCGGGGATGCAACCGGCAGACATGGCTTCGATGGAGGTGACCGTGAGGTCAAAGTGATGGAGAATCGTATCCAGAATCTCGTTCACCGTCTGTGCCGCCGTCGAGAGGTCAGGGCTGGCAACGTCGGTGCTCATGCGCTGCTGCAGATTGCCGGTGGCAATGGCATCACGTACCAGGGCGACTTCAGCGAGAAACGAACAACAGCTGCTCTCGGTGGCCTTGTACTTTGCGGAGGTCGAGATCCGTGTTGGTTCCTTCAGCATGGTCATTCCGATCTCCTGTTCTTTGAGAGCATCGGCAGGAGATGGAAGAACTAGAGCGAATGGGCACCGAATCGAGTTGTAATCGTCTCGACGATGGGGAGAGCCTGAGCGTCGACGACCGTGCCAGGTTCATACAAAAGGCCCCCGCCGAAGCGGAGGCCTTTTGTATTGTGCGGATAGAGCGGGTTACTTCACCTTGAGGAAGATGATGACGAAGGTGAAGAGGGCGAGAGATTCGATGAAGGCCAGGCCGAGGATGAGGAAGATGAAGATGCCGGGGCGAGCGCCGGGGTTGCGGGCGAGGGCTTCGGTGGCCGAAGCGGTTGCCTTGCCCTGACCGAGGCCGCAGAGGCCGGCGGCGAGCGCCATGCCCAGACCGGCAGCGAGGGGAACCCACTGTGCGGACGCACCGACCGCGTCCTGACCAAAAGCCGGCACCGAGATGAGCAGTGCGGCCAACGCCATAAAGAGATACTGCAGATTACGCATTGTTGTTACTCCATGCCCCCGTAGATCTCGCCTTCAGTGGGTGGTTGAGGCTCACCGTGCTGGCCCCCTCACGCTGAGAGGCGGTAGAACGCACCTTGCAGAGGGGGCGCCCCTGCGAGGGAATGTCAAAGTTGTGCGGCATGGCTCCCTGGGGAGTTTTGCCGGGTTCTCAATGCAGATTCCTTCGCTTCGCTACGGAATGACAAACCCAAAAACGAAACGACAGACGAAGGAGAAACTTAGTGGTCGTGTGCGACGGCGAGCGACAGATAGATGGCCGCGAGCAGAAGGAACACATACGCCTGCACAATGGCGACGCCGAGGTGCAGACCGAGAAACAGAAGTGGGATGCCGACCGGCACGAGCGAGAAGAAGGCCAGCGTGAGCAGGTCGCCCGCGAACATGTTCGCGTAGAGTCGCACGGTGAGCGAGAGGACGCGCGCGCAGTGCGAGATGATCTCAATGGGCAGCATCAACGGATAGAGCCACCAGACCGGGCCAAGGAACTGCTTGACGTAGCCGAAGCCGTTGGCGCGGACGCCGTGGTAGTGGTAGTAGATGAACGTGACCAGCGCCAGGCCGAGGGGAACGGAGACGTTCGCGGTGGGCGATTCGAGCCACGGCGACGCGAGCCCAAGCAAGTTGCAAAGCAGGATGAACAGGCCGATCACCGCGAGGTAGCCGGTGAATTTTTCGTAGCCGTGGCCGATGATCTGCTCGCCCTGGTCGGAGACGAACTCGTGGGTCATCTCGGCGAGATGCTGGACGGGGCCGGGCTGCTCCACCGAAAGCGTGAGGCGCACCCAGACGAAGTAGGCCAGCAGGATGCCGAAGACCAGCAGCTGCATGGAGACGGCGTTGGTGATGGGCGCGGCGGTGCTGACGGGCGCGATGTGCAGCACGGCGAGCAGCTTGTCGGCCGCAGGCGCGAAGAGGTGGTTCAGAACTTTGGTAAAAAACAGCTGCTTGGGCATATAGAAGATTTCAGGAAGTTCAACTACCGGCGGGGCTTAGACCGTCCATGCCTTGACCAGCCGGAGGGCCTCCACCGAGAGGGCAAAGATGCCCAGGGTGAGGCCGGCGGCGAGCGCATATACAGAGCCATCCAGTGTCTTAAGACTAACATAGAGCGCCAGCACGGTCAGCGCGAGCCTGAGGAAGAATCCGAGGAGGACCCTGCCCATGGGACGGGGTTGCGCGGGCGTTCCGTCTGTGTTGGCGGGCACGTCCATGCGCTCGATGATGGCGGACATGAGGCGGAGCCACTCCCACAGGCCGCTGGCGGAGATAGCTGCGCCGACCGCGAGCAACGCAGCGGATCGCCAGCCGAGCTTCCACCCGACGAGCGGCAGCGCGATGGCCGTGATGACGGCGAGCAGGCGCAGGGCGCGCAGCATGGTGCGGCGAAAGTCGGCGTCGGTAAAGCCGCCGAAGAAGCCGGGCGCATTGTTGTCCGGGGGGGTCATTGGCCGCTCCGATTGAGGTACTTGCTGGCGACGCGGAAGATCTGGATGAAGCCGCCGAGCGCGCCGATCAGGATGCCGGTGATGCCGATCCAGCTGGCGTGGAAGCGGGCGTCAAGCCAGGAGCCGACGAGCCAGCCGATGACACAGCCAGCGGGCAGAGCGAGCGCGAGCTGAACCATCGACTCGGCGGTGACGAGGTCTTTGAGCGAGCCTTTACTGTTGGGGTTGGCGCCTTCGCGGTTCGGGTTGTGGCTGTCGTCCATCGTTGTTCAAGCTATCATCCGCGGGCGGTGGAGGCCAGCGGAGGCGAAACGCCTCGTTATACTGAGATGTCAAGAATTCTATCCAAGTGAGATGTGCTGTGTCCCAGTTCCAGAGCCAGTTTGAAGAGAAGTTGTACCACGAGCGGCAGGAGAAGCTGAACCGCATCGCCGAGATTGTGCGCGCGCAGAACCCGGCGGTGTCGGAGATTGCGGCGAAGTACCCGAACAGCTATGCGACGAAGCATACGATTGCAGCGGTGCTACCTGCGGGGCTCGATGAGCAGGGCGAGTTGAAGTCGGCGGAGACGCTGGAGGCGGAGGCGATTGCGACCTCGGTCGCCGGGCGCGTGATGGCGATTCGCGTGCAAGGTAAGGCCGGGTTTGCGACGCTGCAACAGGGCGGCGTGCGGTTGCAGATTTACGTTCGCAAAGACGACGTGGGCGAGGCGACGTTTGAGCTGTACAAGCTGCTGGACCTGGGCGACCACATTGGCGTAACCGGAACGCTGATGCGCACGCGCACGGGCGAGCTGACGGTGAAGGTTGCCACACTCACGTTCCTGACGAAGGCGATGCTCGCGCTGCCGGACAAGTTCTCCGGGTTGGAGGACACGGAGACGCGGTATCGGCAGCGGTCGCTGGATTTGATTGTGAATCCGGAGGTGCGCGAGACGTTTGTGAAGCGCGCGGCGGTGCTGCGGGCACTGCGGACGTTCTTCGACTCGCGTGGCTACCTTGAGGTGGAGACGCCGATGCTGCACACGATTGCAGGCGGCGCGGCGGCAAGGCCGTTCAAGACGCACCACAATGCGCTGGATATTCCACTGTCGCTGCGGATTGCTCCGGAGCTGTACTTGAAGCGGCTCGTCGTCGGGGGGCTGGATCGCGTGTATGAGATCAATCGGAACTTCAGGAATGAGGGCGTGAGCACGCAGCACAATCCTGAGTTCACGATGCTGGAGTTCTACCAGGCTTATGCGAACTATCACGACCTGATGGATTTGACCGAAGAGTTGGTCAAGTTTGTTGCAATGGAGGTGAATGGGACGACGATGACGACGTTCAATGAGGTTGAGATTGATCTGGGGACGTGGACGAAGTTGTCGATGAGAGAAGCGATCATTAAATTCTGGCCGGAAGAGCTCAGCGACAAACCATCTTTAGATGACTTCTCTACACCATTGAAATTCGGAATGTTCTTGTATGCGTCAGCAAATCAACTTGAAGGCAAGGTAATCAAGACTGCGCGCGAATCCGCTCCTGTGAAACTGGATTTAGTTCAAGGGCTTGTAACTGCATTTTCAGTGATTGCCATTGCCAAGCTAATTGAGCGTGCTGGCGAGTTGATTACTGAGATCAATGAGACAGGGTCGCATGGAAAAGCAATCGCTGAGATTTTTGAGTTTGTTGCAGAGCACCGCTTGATCCAGCCACATATCATCTATGACTTCCCTCTTGCGGTGTCGCCATTGTCGAAGGTGAAGGCGGATGAGCCGGAGTGGGTGGAGCGGTTTGAGTTTTATATTGGCGGGTTTGAGGTGGGCAACGCGTTCAGCGAGTTGAACGATGTGGAAGACCAGCGCAATCGGTTTCTGGAGCAGATCAAGGAGCGCGAGCGCGGCGATGAAGAGGCGATGGCCGCTGTGGACGAGGACTACGTGCGCGCGCTGGGGTATGGGTTGCCGCCGACGGGTGGCGAGGGTATCGGGATCGACCGGCTGACGATGATCCTCACTGGGTCGCGGTCGATTCGGGATGTGATTCTGTTTCCGCTGATGCGTCCGAAGGTGGAGGCGAGCGAGGCGGAGACACCTGCGGAGTAAAGCGTTTTGCAGCGGCGTCGGGTTCATGTTGCGGTGACGGAATGCGGGGGTTCTCCGCTCCGGTGCTACGCAGCTCCCGGTCGAGATGACAGGCTGCGGAGTTGGCATGACAAGCAGCAGAAGATGACAAAGAGTAGATAATGAAGAGTGCTGCCTCTACACGTGTGACGGTGCGGGGCTGGGGAGATATTTATGACGCTTACGCCATTCAAGAACGAGCCGTTTACTGATTTTTCAACGGCGGAGAACGCTGCGGCGATGCGTGCGGCGATCGTCGCTGTGCGTGCGCAGATGGGCAAGAGCTATGCGCTGCTGATTGGCGGCGAAGCTGTTTCGACGGGCAGAACGTTTGCGTCGGTGAACCCGGCGAACCCCTCAGAGGTGGTCGGCGTGCACGCGGAGGCCGGTGAGGCGGAGGCGATGGCAGCCGTCGCGGCGGCGCAGGCGGCGTTTGCGACGTGGGGGAAGACGACGGTGGCGGAGCGCGTGGGGCTGCTGCTGCGGGCCTCTTCCCTGCTGCGCGAGCGGCACTTCGAGTTCTGCGCGTGGCTGACGGTGGAGGTGGGCAAGAACTGGGCCGAGGCCGATGCGGATGTCGGGGAGTGCATCGACTTTCTGGAGTTCTATGCGCGCGAGGCGCTGAAGCTGGATGCGGCGACGACGCCGATTCAGTATCCGGGCGAGAAGAACATGCTGCGCTATGTGCCGCTGGGCGTGGGCGCGGTGATTCCGCCGTGGAACTTTCCGCTGGCGATCATGGCGGGGATGACGTGCGCGGCGGTGGTGTGCGGCAATACGGTGGTGCTGAAGCCTTCGCCGGATGCGCCGACGATTGCGGCACGGTTCCTGGCGCTGCTGGTCGAAGCAGGGCTGCCGGCCGGGGTGGTGAACCTGGTGCAGGGCGGGCCGGAGGTGGGACGCGCGATTGTGGAGCACGCGCAGGTGCGGTTCATCGCGTTTACAGGATCGAAGAAGGTGGGTCTGGAGATCCACGAACGCGCGGCGAAGACGCTGCCAGGGCAGCGGTTTCTGCGGCGGACGATTCTGGAGCTGGGTGGGAAGGACAGCATCGTGGTGGAGGCGGACGCGGACCTGGACGACGCAGTGGCCGGGGTGGCAGCGTCGGCGTTCGGGTTCAACGGACAGAAGTGTTCGGCGTGCAGCCGCGCGATTGTGGCCGATGCGGTGTACGACGAGTTCTGCGCGAAGCTGAAGACGCGCGTAGAGGCGATGGCGAGCGGCGACCCGGCCGAGAACTTTGCGCTGGGGCCGGTGATCAACGAAGTGGCACGCAAGCGGGTGGAGAGCTACATCGAGGTGGGCAAGAGCGAGGGTACGCTGTTGACCGGCGGAACGATGATCCCGACCGAGGGCAATGGATACTACATCGCGCCGACGGTGTTTACCGAGGTGAGCGCGACGGCGCGGCTGGCGCAGGAGGAGATCTTCGGCCCGGTGCTGGCGGTGATCCGGTCGAAGGGCTTCGACGAGGCGCTGGAGATTGCCAACAACACGGAATATGGGCTGACGGGGGCGATCTATACCGGCTCTGCGGAGAAGCTGGAGCGGGCGCGGCAGGAGTTCCACGTGGGGAACCTGTACCTGAACCGGAAGTGCACGGGCGCGATGGTGGGGGCGCATCCGTTTGGGGGATTCAACCTGAGCGGGACAGACTCGAAGGCGGGCGGGCCAGACTACCTGCTGCTATTCACACAGGCCAAGTCTGTCGCGGAGAAGCTCTGAAGAGCTCTGCGGCAGGCTTGGCCTGTGGGGTACTGGGAGTGAAGCGGGGCCCCTTGGTGCGTGGTGCAGGGGTACTGCGTACGACAGTTATGCCGTGCGGGCGATCTTGGTGGCGCGGACGTTTTCGACGGCCTCGTTGAGTGCACGGTGGTGAATGGTGAACAGAGCCAGCTCCAGGCGATCGGAGACGCCGGTCTTGTCGTAGATGGAGCAGAGGTAGTTCTTGACCACCTGCTCCTTGGTGCCGAGCTGCATGGCGATGTCCTTGTTCTTGCAGCCTTCGGCGACGAGAGCGACGATCTGAAGCTCCTTCGGCGTGAGGCGCTGGAGGACCATGACGCCGACGCGGTCGGGCGAGGGCATGGACTTGACCTTGGCGCGCTGCACGGAGCGCTCGCCGGCGGCGACGCGGTGCAGGCAGTCCACGAGCTGGGGGCCGGCGACCGAGCGCAGGACGATGCCTTCGATGCGCAGGGCGACGGACTCTTCGAGCACGGTGTCGTGCTCAAGGATGATGACCGAGCGGCTGCCGGCCTGCTCGATCCAGTCGAGGAGGGAGTGAAGGTCGTGGGTGATGCTGGAGGGGAAGACCACAATGGACTTGCGGAGGCTGCCTACGGCCTCCTGCAAACGCTCGAGGTCGGCGCACTGGGCGGCCACCTGGATGTTCGATTCAAGCGCGAGCACGCGCGCAACGCCGGTCCGAAAAATTACTTGGTTATCCGCCAGAATGACTTGCAATGCCACAGTGAATCTCCCTTCTGAGTTGTTACCATACGACACCAGGAGCGAGACTGCGGCTATACCCCTTTCGGTGTATCGGATGCGATACGGGGGAGACGGGCCGAGAACAGCAACCAGGAGCCGGAGATCGGCCCCTTGAACAAAGCGTCGGATACAGCCTGAGAAGTGAGTGCAAGGAAAACAATCGACTGCGTTTACGGTGCGACCTCGGTGCGGATCACTCCCATCTCTATTAGAGCATCTTCGCAGCCGCAGGGTTATCCGGGTGGCGAGGGAAAATCCGAAGGGCCGGATGGAAGACGGCGATGATGGCGGCGGCGATTTATGATGTGGGCATGTCCGTTCGCCCGTTTCATATTGCCTTCCCTGTCGATGATCTCGCCGCAGCGCGCCACTTCTACGGTACGGTGCTGGGGTGCCCGGAGGGGCGCAGCTCCGACCAGTGGATCGACTTCAACCTGTATGGGCACCAGATTGTGGCGCATTGCAAGCCGAAGCCGGCGGCTGCGGACGCGCACCACAACCCGGTGGACGGGCATGATGTGCCGGTGCCGCACTTTGGCGTGGTGCTGGAGAAAGACCAGTGGAAGGCGCTGGCCGAGCGCGTGAAGGCGGCGGGCGTCCGCTTCGTGATCGAGCCGTATACGCGGTTCGAGGGAGAGGTGGGCGAGCAGTCCACGATGTTCTTCCTGGACCCGGCGGGGAATGCGCTGGAGTTCAAGGCGTTTGAGGACCTGAGCCAGCTGTTTGCGAAGTAGAGTTTGTGAGCCCCGGGGCGCAGTCGCCGCCTAACGATGCAGATTCCTCCGCTTCGCTGCGGAATGACAATCCAATCTCCGACTGGCTACACCAGAGAGGGAATGGCTGCCAAGCCGGCCGCCGGAGGCGACGTGGCGGAGTCAGGCTTTTGCGGATTTGGCGGTCTCGCGGGGGCTGGGAACGTCGTCGCTGGTGAGGTGCTCCTCGACGTGCTGGAGGTGGCGTCGCATGGCGCGGCGGGCCTCGTTGGGGTTGCGCTCGGCGATGGCCGCGAAGATGGCCTCGTGATCTTCGAGCGCGGCGGCCTGGTGCTGGTCGAGCCCGGCGCGCTGGCTGAGGCGGTGGTACATGGGCGCGAACATGCCGGCCCACAGGCCGTCGACGATGCTGGTGAGAACGCTGTTCTTGGCCGCTTCGCCGATGGCGACGTGGAACTGGCGGTCGGAGACCTGGGCGTTGGTCTTGGCGAGCACGAGCTTGCGCATCTGCTGCAGGGTCTTTTCAATCTTGGCGAGGTCGCCGGCGGAGGCGTAGAGGGCGGCGTCGGCGGCGATCTCGCCTTCGATGAGGATGCGGGCGCGGAGCAGCTCGAAGGGGCCGGGGCCGGAGTCGAGCACGAGCGACATGGGATTGACGGCCTCGCGGACGTAGGCGCCGGAGCCGGAGCGGATCTCCAGGTCGCCGGCGATCTCCAGCGAGACCATCGCCTCGCGGATGGTGGGTCGGCTGACGCCGCAGACCTTGGCCAGGTCAATCTCTCCGGGCAGACGCGCGCCGGGCTCCAGTCCCTTCTCCGCGATGTAGCGGGAGATGCGAGCGGCGACTTCCTGATAACGGCGGTGGGTCTTGACCGGGGTCATGCTTGGGGTCCTCAATCTGTCGTTTCGATCTGTCTGGCGCGTGGCCAATCGCAGATATCAATTGGCAGCCAGAGTACCACCCTGACTGCCAACTCCGCGAACGGCGGCGACGAACCGGATTGAGGCAGGAGGACTTCAGCCCATGTTTTCGATCATGCGAGAGGCGAAGGCGCTGGTGCTGGCCTTGGTGGCACCCTGCATCTGGCGCTCGAAGTCGTAGGTGACGAACTTCTGGGCGATGGTCTTCTCCATGGACGACTCGATGAGGCGTGCGGCCTCGGTCCAGCCGAGGAAGTCGAAGAGCATGACGCCGGAGAGGATGACCGAACCGGGGTTGATGACGTCCTTGTCGGCGTACTTGGGAGCGGTGCCGTGGGTGGCCTCGAAGACAGCGAAGCCGTCGCCGATGTTGCCGCCGGGCGCGATGCCGAGGCCGCCGACCTGTGCAGCAGCGGCGTCGGAGATGTAGTCGCCGTTGAGGTTGGTGGTGGCGAGCACGGAGTAGTCCGACGGGCGAATGATGATCTGCTGGAAGATGGAGTCGGCGATGCGATCGTTGACGAGGATCTTGCTCTTCCACGCGCCGTTGCCGTGGGAGTGGCC
>JAJZFE010000205.1 GCA_021798655.1 Acidobacteriota bacterium
GATCCAGCAACGGACGGGCAATCGAACATTACGCTGACGTACGCAGGCGACTTCAACTTTACCGGTACGACACTGAATCTGGTGCTGCCGGTGAATGGAATCACGGCCAACATCAGCGTGGGCAGCGCCGTAGCCAACCCGCAGTACGGGCAGCCCGACGCACTGGTGGCGCCGGTCAGCTCGAGCGTGGCAGGCGGGGCGGTACCGACCGGGCAGGTGACGTTCTACGACGGGACGCTGGTGCTGGGAACAGCACCGCTGGTGGCCGGTGTGGCGAGCCTGCCGGTGTCGACACTGCCTGCGGGAAGCCATTTGCTCTTTGCAACGTACTCCGGAGACTCGACCTATGCGACGGCGTCGACTCTGAGCCCGGTGCCGCTGGTGGTGACGCAGGCAACGCCGACGGTGTCGTGGACGCCTGCGCCAGGAACGATCCCGTACGGCACGGCACTCGGTGCCGGGCAGCTGGACGCGACCGCCGCGACGACCTATGTGACCACCGTGCCGGGCACGTTCAGCTACAAGCCGGCTGCAGGCACGGTGCTGGGAGTCGGAACGCAGGCGCTCTCGGTGACGTTTACGCCGACCGATACGGTGGACTTCGCACGCGCCACCGGCACCGCGCAGGTGGTGGTCACGCAGGCGACGCCGACCATCAACTGGAGCAGCCCCGCGCCCATCAACTACGGCACGGCCCTGAGCGCAGCGCAGTTGAACGCAACGGCGAGCTTTGGCACCCTGGGTGCCGTGGCGGGCACGTTCACCTACACGCCAGCAGCTGGAACGGTGTTGTCGGCTGGCAACGGCCAGGCATTGAGCGTGCTGTTTACACCGACAGACACGGTGGACTACACCACGGCCAATGGCAGCACGACGATCAACGTGATCCCGCTCACGGTTACGCAGCTTTCGCCCGCAACCATCACGCTGGGCGCAGGCAACACGCCGGTCACGGTGACGGGCACGGGATTCCTGCCAAACTCCGTGGTGAACCTGAACGGTGCGCCGGCGGCGACCACGTACATCGGCCCGACGAGCCTGAGCGTGGTGATCCCTGCGGCCAGCCTGCTGACCGTGCAGGCGCTGAAGCTGACGGTGACGGACCCGACGCAGGCGCAGACCTCCGCAGCGGCGGTGCTGGGCGTGATTGCGCCGCTGGCCGCGGCCACGTTTACCGGACCCACCACGGTGCAGCCCGCGCAGCAGCCGACGCTGAACTTTACGCTGACCACGGCCTATCCCGTACCCATCACAGGCACGGCGACGTTGACCTTTGAAGGCAGCGCCGGAGTCGATGATCCGGCGATCCAGTTCGCCAGCGGCGGACGCACGCAGAGCTTTACCATTCCGGCGAACACGACGACAACGCCCACCATCACGCTGCAGAGCGGCACCGACGCAGGCACCATCACGGTGACGCTGACGCTGAACGCAGGTGGACAGACGATCACGCCGGCGGGCATCGTACCGCTGGTCATCACCGTTCCGGCCGTGGCGCCGGTGATTACCAGCATGACGCTGACCCGGAGCGGCAACACGCTGACGGCGAACATCATCGGCTACTCCAACACGCGCGACCTCTCGCAGGCGACGTTCACCTTTACGGGAGCGAACGGCGGCGCGATCAGCGACCCGCAGGTGATCGTTCCAGTAACGGCGATCTTCAGCACGTGGTTCACGAGCACGACATCGCAGCAGTACGGCTCCAGCTTCCTGTACACACAGCAGTTCAACCTGAATAACAATGCGACGGCGATCGGTTCGGTCGCGGTGACACTGACGAACTCGTCGGGCACATCGACGTCGGCGACAGCGCAATGAGGATGACGCCGCGACACGACGGCGAAGGCAATGAGTGTATGAAGACGCACGCACAACCCGCGGCCCTGCTGATGAAGCGACTGCTCGCGTCGCTGCTGGTGGCGATGATCTTTGTCTATCCGCTGCCGGCACTGGCGGCGCAGCCAGTAGCCGCGCCACAGCCTATCGTCCTGCCGCAGCCGTCCGTTGATGCGGCTGCTGCTGTCGCCGCGAACGAAGCGCTGGCCGACGCAGCGCCGGCCGCAGCAGCCGCCGGCGAAGGCGAACCGCAGCCGCTGCAGATTGACATCCTGGACGGCGAGGGCGCGCTGAATAACATCCGTCAACGCACGGCGCGCGAGCCGATCGTCGAGGTGAAGGATAAGAACCACAAGCCGGTGGCTGGCGCGCTGGTGCTGTTCGCAATCCAGCCGGGCGGCGGAGCAGGACCGATTGCCGGCCCTGCCGCGAGCGCGAGCTTCAATGGGTCGGGATCGATCTCACTGTATACGGACGCGAACGGCCAGGCCGTGGGACATGGGCTGGTGCCCAATCATCACACCGGCTCGTACACCATCGCCGTGACAGCGACTGCAGGAGCGTTGACTGCGTTTGCGCTCATCCATCAGCGCAATATTCGCGGCCCGCTCGCGCCGCTGAAGGGGTCGAGCAACACAGCCGGTAGCGGCAACGGCAACACGTCCGCGCAGGGCAATGGACCGGGCGGACACATCTCGCACGGCAAGCTCATCAAGTGGACGCTGGTGGGTGTTGCGGTCGCGGTGGCCGTGGTGGTGATCGTGCTGACGCGCGGCAGCGGCAGCACGACCGTGACAGCCGGCCAGGGCACAGTCGCCGCCCCGTAGCTCACAGACATCCAACTCCTGCAGCGGCGGTCAGCCTTTCCAGAAGGTGATGACCAGGCCGCCGGCGACGATGAGCCCGCCGCCGACGAGGATGGGCGGTGTGGGTGACTGCTGAAAGCGGATGCGCGCGACCACCTGTGCGACGACAAAGAACAGCGCAACATACGCACCGAGCAGGCGGCCAAAGTCCCACTGCGGCAGGTTGACGAAGAGGCCGTAGAAGCCCAGCACCGCGATGCCGATGCCGAACCACAGCGCGCGCGTGGTTCCGGTGGAGCGGTAGAGCCCGGACTGGAAGTACGAGTCGCCGAGCACCTCCAGCGTGGCGGCGATGACCAGCACCAGAAATGCGCCGAGCGAAGACGAGACGATCTGATTCAGGACACTCTTCATCGATACCCTCATAAAGATTGCATAAAGAAATTTGGCATGTCTGCCGGGGTGTGTTCGGCTGAGTATAGCAGCGGGTTTTCTGCTACGGCGGAGTCATTCTCAACTGCGCGCTCCAGTACACTTGGGGCACATGAACTTTTCCGGTCTCCGCGTGATTGCGCTGCGGAAGTGAGCGACGTCGAATCCGGCGACGACGAGGTGTTGCATTGAGTTGGATCGGCTGCGGGTTGCTGGTATCGGGCTGGGTGATCGCGATGGCATCGCTGCTGTTGCTCACCAGCCTGGGTCAGAGGTTTGGATTTGTGGCGGCGGGCCTGGCGGTTGAGGTGCTGGGACTGGGACTGCTGGCACGCGGGTTCATGGCGCAACGCCATCGCGATGCAGGAGAGACGCGATGAGCCTGGCCGTGTGTCTGCTGTGCATCATGCTGGTGCCGCTGGCGCTGGCCGGCCTGGCGCTGATCCACCAGGGGCTGGGCCGCAGTCGCAGTGCAGCGCACGCGATGCTGGCCACGCTGTGCGCGTTCGCGGTGGCGGTGGTGGCGTTCGTGCTGATCGGCGCAGGGCTGGCCGGCTATCCGGGCGGACCCATGCACACGATCTTCCTCGGCGGCGTGCGCTGGAACGTGCTGGGCGCCGGACCCTACATGGGACACATGCCCGCAGTGGGCGCGCTGTTTCCTGAGCTGGTGCTGGCACTGCAGATCTTCGCGGCGGGCATCGCCGTGGTGATTCCGGTCAGCGCGGGCAACGATCGCTGGCGGCTGATGGCGATCTGCGCGGCGTCGGCGGTGTTTGCGGGCGTGCTGTATCCGCTGTTCGCGCACTGCGTGTGGGGCGGCGGCTGGCTGACGCAGATGACCGCGTCCTTCGGTCTGCCGAACTTCGTCGACGCGGGCGGCGCAGGCGTGGTGCAGGTGATGGGCGGGCTCGCCGCGCTGTCGGTCGCGTGGGTGATCGGGCCGCGGCAGGGCAAGTACAGCGACAGGATGGCCACAGCCATTCCGGGACACAACATCGTGCTGGTCCTGTTTGGTTGCGTGCTGGCGCTGACGGGCTGGGTCGGGCTGGACGTGGCCGGTTCCCTGCTCTACTTTGGCGCGGCTCCGGAGCAACTGGTGATGACGATCATCAACGCAGTGCTGTGCGCTTCGGCGGGCTGCCTGGCTGCGGTGGTGACGACGCGCGTGCGCTATCGCAAGGCGGATGCGAGCCTGAGCGCGAATGGCTGGGTAGCCGGGCTGGTGGCCGGCAGCGCGGCGTGTGGAACCGTACAGCCGGCAGCGGCGATCGTCATCGGCATCGTCGCGGGCACGCTGGTCACGTTTGTGGTGGAGTCGCTCGAACTGAAGCTGATGGTGGATGACCCGGGCGGCGCGATTGCCGTTCACGGCGTGGCGGGCATCTGGGGCCTGCTGTCATGCGGGCTGTTCAGTGCGACCGCCTCGCGCGGTGGGCTGCTGCTGACGCAGCTGATCGGCATTGCGACGCTGCTGGGCGTGATGCTGCCGCTGATCCACCTGTGCAACGTGCTGCTGAACCTCGTTGTTCCCTATCGTGTGGATGCCGACGGCGACTGGCAGGGCATGGACATTCGCGAGCTCGGCGCCGGGGCCTATCCGGAGTTCGTGATGCACGCCGAAGAATTTGTGCCGCGGTAGAGCAGGCGTATCCGAACAGCCTGCTGCTACTTGTGGCGCGCAACCAGCAGCAGCAGCACGAAGATGGCCAGCGGAATGAGCGCGAGCGCAGCGTAGCCAAGCGTGCGGCGCAGCTCCGGCGACTTGCGGCGTTGCCACTGCTCGGCGTCCGGCCGCGCGGAGACGCCGACCTGGTCCTGGTGCGCGAGGTCATGCGCCATCTCTCGCGCGCTGGCATAGCGATTCTTCGGCTCGCGTTCGAGCGCGCGGTAGATGATCTCCTGCATCTGCGGCGTAACAGCTGGCTCCAGCTGCGAGGGCGGCTGCGGCTGGTTGAGCAGGCGGTCGTTCATTACGGCGAAGGGATTGGGTCCGCTGAAGGGTACGGTGCCGGTCAGCATCTCGTACAACATGCAGCCGAGGGCGTAGACGTCGGAACGGGCGTCACCACGCTTGCCGCGCACTTGCTCGGGCGAGATGTAGTCGGGCGTGCCCATGCTCTGCGAGAAGTGCGCGAAGGTGAGCCGACGCGCGCCGGCACTGGCGGCGATGCCGAAGTCGATGAGGTGGATCTCGTCGTTGGGGCCCACCATGATGTTTTCGGGCTTGAGGTCGCGATGCACGACGCCGTTGGTGTGGATGAACTCCAGCGCCTCGGAGATGCTGCGAGTGATGGCGGTTGCGCGCGCGACGGAGAGCTTCTTCTCGTCGTTGAGGATGTTACGCAGCAGACGCCCGTCGAGCCACTCCATGACCATGTAGACCTGCGAACGGTCGGGATTGGCGAAGACCTTCATGATGCTGGGATGGTCGATGCGCGTGCCGATGTCCTCTTCGCGGCGGAAGCGGTCGAACATGATGGGGTCGCTTTCGACCTCGGGGTGCGGCACTTTGATGGCGACCTGGCGGCCGTCGCGCTGGTCGTGCGCGCGGAAGACGGTGGCCATGCCGCTGGTGGCGACGATGGAGTCGAGCAGGTAGTGGTCGAGCGTGTCGCCGGGGCGAAGCGTGAGATTGGGAGCGATCATTTAGAGAAGCCGATAGGGGCGGCCGCGATAGAGGCCCATACGTTCGACCGCAAGGATGCGGACCAGTTGGACGCTGACGTTGTCATGCCCGCCGGCGTCGAGCGAAGCCGCGACCAGAGTAGTGGCGGCCTTGTTGAGATCGTTGTTTCGCGCGAGCACGTCGCGGATGTCTTCGTCATCGACGTAGCCGTGCAGGCCGTCGCTGCAGAGCAGAAGGACGTCGCCGGGGAGGATGTTGACGGTGATGGTGTCGGCCGCGACGAAGAGCTCGTTGCCGAGCGAACGGGTGAGGATGTGGCGACCCTCGGCGACGGCAGCCTCTTCGCGCGACATGAGGCCGAGCCGCACCTGCTCGTCCACCATCGTGTGGTCGTGGGTCAGCGAGGCGAGCTTGCCGGCACGGAAGAGATAGCAGCGCGAGTCGCCGACGTGTGAGACGACGGCAGAGTCAAAGCGCAGCGCGCAGCCGACGAAGGTGGTGCCCATGCTCTGCCCGCCGCGATGCCCATGCGCGTGGCCTGCGTCGTAGACCGCAGCGTTGGCCTCCTGCACAAGTTTGGGCAGCAGCGAGACGTGCATGACGCCTTTGGGAATCTTGCGGAAGCCTTCGACCGCGGTCTTGACGGCGAGCTGCGAGGCGACCTCACCGAGTTCGTGGCCGCCCATGCCGTCGGCCAGCGCAAAGAGCCAGCCGTGCGCGTGGATCTGCGCGGGCGAGGTGGGGATGACGTGGCCGATGGCGTCCTCGTTGTGTCCGCGGACGCGGCCGGTTTCGGTGACTTCGGCGAACTCTACATTGAGCATAGATAGAAGGCTACGGCGAAAGACAAACTCCGGCGGGGCGATGAGGCCCCGCCGGAGAGGTTCAGCGACAGATTACACCTGATTGGGGTGCGATTCGAGCAGAACCGCCTTGCCCTGCGATTTACTCTTGCCGACGAAGTGCAGTGCACCATAGATGCCCCACACTGCGGCGATGCCGAGAGCGGTGAGCGGCTCCATCTTGGTGCCGTACCCCATGAAGGGTCCGACGAGATAGAAGCCCATGCAGGCGAGGTTGGCGCACAGCCCGAACATCGGGATCAGCGTGTGCCGAACCAGGCTGTAGTTGGGGTGCTTGTGATAGGCGACCATGCACAGCACGCAGCTGAGCGCATAGAGCAGGAAGGTGCCGAAGTTCGACGCCAGCGTGACCGTGAGCAGGCTGTTGGGCAGCGAGACCATTCGCTCATGCGAGAAGTAGCCAACGCTGGAGAAGAGCCCGTGCGGAATGGACGCGATGGAAGCAGCCGAAGGTGCACCACCGTCGCCAAATGCGATGGACACCGCCACGCAGCCAATCACCGCGGAGATTGCAGCCAGGGTCCACACCGCGCGATGCGGGGTGAGGTTCTGGTTGTGCAACATGCCGAAGTTGTTGGACACTTCCTTGTCCTTGCCCATCGCATAGGTGACGCGCGCGCCTGTGTTCATGCAGCTCAGCGTGGTACCGATGAGCGCGAGGAAGACGGTGAAGGCTTCCACGAGCATGAACGTGCGGCCGTGGCCGGCACCGAAGAGCGCATCGCCGACGACGATCATCATGTCGCCGATGGGCGCAGCCGAGCCCGCAGCACTCTGCATACTGTAGCCGCTGTTGAGGAAGTAATTTGCGGCGAAGTATTCAAAGCAGTAGAAGACCGCACCCTGCACCAGCAGCGACGTGATGACGGCGATGGGGACATCGCGCTTGGCGTTCTTGGCCTCGCCACCCATGGAGGTGACGGACTCAAAACCGACGAGGATCAGGATGGCCACCGTCGCCTGGATAAAGACCCAGCTGAAGTTGTGCGGGCTGACGACGGACTTGGCCGTGGGATGCGAGACAAAGGCACCGGTGGCGTCACGCTCCGGGTAGCTGATGTGATACGGCACAGGCTTGCCGTCCGCATCGAGCTTGGGCATGGGCACGCCGCTGGCATCGCGCACAATGGTGTCGGTGGAGACGCCGGCGACAACTGCGGTGGTGGTCTTGAACTCGTACTGGTACGCTTCGCCGCTGGACGAGTCGAACTGGAAGGCGACCGAGCCCGGCGGATGGTTCATGCGGTAGCCCAGTGCGACGACCGAGAAGACGAGCAGCGCCGAGATCTGGATGACGTTGATGCCCAGGTTGATGGCCGTGGACGCGTTGGCACCGCGGAAGGAGATATACGCGACCGCAAAGGCAAAGACCACCGCGACGGCCATCATGAAGATCGGGCCGGGGTTCGAGGCGCTCATGAAGTTGGGATAGAGCGTGCCGACAACGTAGCCGCACAGGATACCCATCGTGCCGACCATGACACCGGGGTAGATCCAGTAGTACAGATGCGACGCCCAGCCGACGATGAACTTCGAGATGCGGGCGTACTTCCAGGCCTTGTCGCGATTGAGCATGGCCTGCTCGGCGAAGTAGTAGCTGCTGCCGGTGCCGGGATAGAGCTTGGCCATCTCCGCGTAGCAGACGGCCGTGGCAAGGCAAAGCACCAGCGCGCCGATGATGCCCCACCACATGGCCGGTGCCGTGCTGCCGGTGGTGGCCTGGATGAAGAAGGTGAGCCAGAGGAAGGCCCCTGGAGCGATGAGGGCCATCGCGTTACTGGTAAGTCCGGTGAGGCCCAGTGTGGGCTTCATTTCAGTCGTAGGTTCTGCCATGCGTCCTCCGCAAATTCGATGGAATTCGTGTGTGTGTGAGGCCTGGGTAACGCCGAGTGTGCGTCGTCGTGGAAGCACACATCCGATTCACCGCGAGAGACCGGCTTGATTGTTGGGGCTTTCGGAAAAGAATACTACGTCTTCGGTCCGAAGAAGAAGATCATTGCCACCTCGACAGTGTTCTGGCTCTTGGAGGCCAGAGGGGTACTGTTGGTGGTGAAGAACATCTGGTTGGAGTTGTCGCGGCGATACTCTGCACGTGCCAGGATGCCGGGATGGAAGGTGTAGTCACTCGTGAGCGTGACCTCGTTGAGCTTCTGGGCTGTGCCCGTGGTGAAGCCGTTGTTGTCGTTGAAGTACTCGCCGCGCACGGTTGCCGTAAGCTTCGAGGTCGCCTGCCAGTGGCCGGCAGCCGCGATGCCCTGCCAGTGCGCGAGACTGCCAACACCAGTCAGCGTGGCGTTTGCGTTGCGGTTCTGGCCGTAGTCGTAGTTGATGTAGGCGTTGAACCTGGCACTGGGCGTCAACAGCAGAACCGTATCGATGAGGTTGCGATAGCCGTGCGTAGTGTTGTCG
>JAJZFE010000070.1 GCA_021798655.1 Acidobacteriota bacterium
CCCGATCGTCACCGGCTGCACGTCCGCGCGCGTCATCCCGTTGAACTGCAGCAGCACGTCGAGCGCCTTCTCGCCATCGTCATGCAGCCCAATCGCCTTGCCGCGCAGGCTCTTGATCGTCGTCAGCCCGGACGTCTTCAGCGTCAGCAGCGCGAACGGCGTGCTCTGCATCATCGTCGCAAACGCCTTCAACGGCGCGCCCTTCGCGTCCGCAGCCAGCAGCTGGTCCGCCTCTGTAATGCCGATCCATCCGGCTGCATCGCCGGCGTGCTTTGCCACGGTGGCCACGCTCGGCGGGCCGCTGCCATCGTCGGAGAGGATCGTCACCGCCAGGCCCTCGCCCGCGTAGTAGCCCTGCTGCTGCGCCACCAGGATGCCCGCAAACTGCGCGGTCGGCTTCCAGTCCAGCTGCACCGTCAGCGGCGTGGCTGCACGCTGCGCAGCCAGCGGCATCGCCGCAACGCCCAGCCATACAAAGGCCAGGGACACAACACAGCCAATACGACGAACGATCGTGCGGTTCACGTAAGCTCCAGAATGTGGGGATCAAATCGGTTTGAAGCAACCTCTACTGCACCCGCTCCACCTCTGCGCCTTTGTTTTCGCTGAAGCGGAAGGGGTTGAAGTTCGTATGCGTATCGAACGTGTCGATATGTTCTGCGCGTTTCAAAAAGTTTACGACAACATAGGTCAGCGGCGTCGCCACCACCTCGTACGTCACCTTCAGGATGTAGCCCGTCACAATAATCTCCACCATCTTGTGCGCCGTGAACGTGCCCACAAACGTCAGGAAGATCACCAGGCTCGTATCCACAAACTGTCCCACCACGGTGGACCCCACGGTGCGCGTCCACAGCCAGCGCCCCTTGGTCATCAGCTTCAGCTTGGCCATCGTATAGCTGTTCGCAAACTCGCCGGCCCAGAAGCTGATCAGGCTCGCCACCAGGATGCGCGGCAGAATCCCGAACACCGTCACGAACGCCTGCTGGTTTCTGAACTCCGGGTCCGGCGGCAGCGCAATCACCACCGCCGACACGGCATACAGCAGCGCCGTGCCGAAGAACCCCAGCCAGATCGCCCGCCGGCTCGCCGCATAGCCGTAGATCTCCGTAAAGATGTCCCCGAAGATATACGTGATCGGAAACAGCACCATCGCCCCCGACGTCGAGAACGCCGGGATCGCCAGAGGCCCCGCAATGTGGAACGGCCCCACGCGAAACACCTTCTGCGCCACCAGGTTGGCGACCAGCAGAATCACCACGAACGTCGTGGTCAAAGCATCCAGATACTTGTAGCGGCGCATACCCTACCAGCTTAACCCAGCGCTGTCCCAAATTGACCCAGCTTGTGCACAGGCACTTTCGCCTTATTTTTGCTTTTCCGCGCGCCGGGATGCTAGTATCGGTTTCTAGTTCAGGCGCACCCGCCGCTATAAGGAGACCCACCCCGTGGCAGACGACCGCAGCAAGGCCATCGAATCCGCACTCGCGCAGCTCGAAAAGCAGTTTGGCAAAGGGTCCATCATGCGCCTTGGCTCCAGGGAGGCCATCGGTCCCATCGCCGTCATCTCCACCGGCTCCATCTCCTTTGACGCTGCCCTAGGCGTCGGCGGCGTCCCCCGCGGCCGCGTCATCGAGGTCTACGGCCCGGAAAGCTCCGGCAAGACCACGATCACCCTGCAGATCATCGCGGAGGCGCAGCGCCTCGGCGGCCTCGCGGCCTTCGTCGATGCCGAACACGCGCTCGACCCCGCCTACGCGAAGAAGCTCGGTGTCGACACCGACAACCTTCTCGTCTCGCAGCCCGACTACGGCGAGCAGGCCCTCGAAATCGTCGAAGCCCTCGTCCGTTCCAACGCCGTCGATGTCCTCGTCGTCGACTCCGTCGCCGCGCTCGTGCCCAAGGCCGAACTCGACGGCGAGATGGGCGACTCCCACGTCGGGCTGCAAGCACGTCTGATGTCGCAGGCCCTTCGCAAGCTCACCGGCACCGTCTCCAAGTCCCGCACCTGCCTCATCTTCATCAACCAGATTCGCGAAAAGATCGGCGTGATGTTCGGCAACCCGGAGACCACCACCGGCGGCAAGGCGCTCAAGTTCTACTCCTCCGTGCGCATCGACATCCGCCGCATCGGCGCAGTCAAAGAGGGCGACGTCGTCGTCGGCAACCGCACCAAGGTCAAGATCGTCAAGAACAAGGTCGCCGCTCCCTTCCGCGACGCCGAGTTTGACATCATGTACGGCGAAGGCATCTCCCGCGAAGGCGACACGCTCGATCTCGCCGTGCTGCACAACATCGTCGACAAGTCCGGCGCGTGGTACAGCTACCAGGGCGAGCGCCTCGGCCAGGGCCGCGAGAGCGTCCGCGGCATGTTGAAGGAGAACCGCGAGGTCTTCGGCCGCATCGACGCCGAACTCCGCAAGAAGCTCG
Source organism: Acidobacteriota bacterium (assembly GCA_021798655.1). The sequence goes on from JAJZFE010000070.1 coordinate 2,431, forward strand.
GCATCACCGCCTCCGCCGACGCGGATCTCCCCGCCGCCCCTGACAACGGTGCCGAAACCGCCGCCGCCGTCGTCAAGCCCCGCCGCGGCGCCGCCGCCGCCAACTAACCCACTTCACCTGCCTGCGAAACGAACCAGCCGCGAGAGTTGCCTCTCTCGCGGCTGTTCCGTCTGCAGCATCTTGATTTGTCATTCCGCAGCGAAGCGGAGGAATCTGCATCTCGACCCGGCACCTCCGCCACTACGCCCCCAGCGGCATCGCCCCCACCATCTTCAACCCATACGGCATCGCCCCATCCCCCGCAGGCACCGTCACAAACAACCCCTCGCTCGTCTGCCGAAACGCCAACGGCGCATCGGACCCAGCCAGCGTCACGCGCTCCACCTTCGCCGCACTCGCTGCGAGGCTCACGATCTTCGCCTCTCCGCCTGGACGCACATATCCAAACGCAAACAGCGCACCCTTCGCTGTTGTGAATCGAAAGTCCGCCTCACTCGGCGCAGGCATCTTCGCCCGCTGAACCCGAGGCCCCTCCACCGCCGTCGACCCGCCCTTCCAGTCGCCCGGCGCAGCCTCCGGCACCATCGGCCCCTCGCCCATCCTCACCCACGGCCTGGACCCATAGATGCCCTCGCCGTTCGTCTTCAGCCACGCACCCACCGCACGCAGCGCCTGCTGCTGCGCCTCCGGTATCGACCCGTCCCCCATCGGCGAGATGTTCAGCAGCAGGTTCCCGCCCATGCTCGCCATCTCCATCAGCTCGCGCACCACGCTCTGCGCCGAGCGCACGTTCATGCCCTCGGTGTAGCCCCACGTGCTGCCCAGCGCATCATCGCACTGCCACCCGCCCGCATAGATCCACCGCGGCGCGCGCTGCGCCTTCTCGAAGTCCTTCACCGTGCCGAACAGGTACGCCTCGTCCTTGGTCGCCAGCGTCGCGCCCTTTCCCCACGCCGCCGCGCGGTTGTAGTAGTACGCCGCCGCCTGCAGCTTCACCGCGTCATACGCCCGCGTGTTCACGCCGTTGTCGAAGTAGATCATCTGCGGCTCGTACCGATCTACCAGCTCCTGCACCCGCGCCAGCCAGTCGCCCTGAAACGCCGCCGACGCATTCGAGTTGTTGAACTCCCCCGGCACCGGCGGCCCATAGAACCCCGCATACTTCGGGTCGAACTCATCGTTCTTCACGCCCTTCGCCGGGTACGCAAACGAGTCATGCTCCATCCGGTGGCTCGAACATCCGAAGATCAGGTTCTGCTTCCGCACCGCCTTCGCAAGCTCGCCCATCAGGTCGCGCTTCGGCCCCATCTTTCCCGCGCACCACGGCGTCAGGTCGCTGTCGTACATCGCAAACCCATCGTGATGCTCCGCCACCGGCACCACATACCGCGCGCCCGCACTGGCAAACAGCTCCGCCCAGGCCTCCGGCTCATACGCCTTCGCCGTCAACAGCGGGATAAAGTCCTTGTACCCAAACCTGTCCGGCGACCCATAGTGCTCGGTGTGCCACTTCGCGTCGCTGGTATACATGTGCCGCTCGTACCACTCGTTTCCGTGCGCCGGTATCGAGTACAGCCCCCAGTGGATGAAGATTCCGAACTTCGCCTCGTTGAACCACGCCGGCACCGAGTAGTGGTCGCGCAGCGACTCCCACGTCGGCTCGAACGGCCCCGGAGCCATCGCCCTCGGCTTCGCATACGCATCAGCAGCCCCCGCCGGCGCGCCCGTCTGCGCCACCCCGCGTGTTCGCAACATCGCCGCCATCGCCACGCCGCCGCCCAAAAAGCGTCTCCGCGAGATCATAGAGTCTCCTGGGTCTGAACGTTGCTGCATACAATCCAAGGGTTTGTCATTCCGCAGCGAAGCGGAGGAATCTGCAGTTTCAAGCTCACAACACTACTTCCCCTTGTACGCAGCCACCGCCACGCCCTTATCCGAAAAATCCATCCCCACCGGATCATGCTTCAGCGCCTTCAACCCGGCCACCACGCTCTCCGCATTCATCACCGCTCCCGCCGCCGTCGTATGCGTATGCGGATCGCCAAACAGCGGCTCCACCGCGGCCTCGCCCAGCGCATCGTACTTCCGCGCCGTGATCTCGTTCAGGTCGATGAACCCCACCTTCTCGCGCTTCGCCACCGCCTCTGCCCAGCCGCCATAGCTGTCCTTGCTGCGCACGATCTTCCCGTCCTTCCACGTCTTCCGCGGAATCAGCGAGCACACAATCGGCGTCACGCCCTTGGCCTTCGCCTCGCGCACCATATCGCTCTCGTACCACCCAAACGTATGCACGGTCTCCTGCTGCTTCATGATCGGGTTATCAATCACCTGCGTCTCTTCGCCCACGCCTGGCAGCGACGCCCGCGCGCGCGTCGGCTCATCCGGCTTGCCGCTGTCGTTATGCCCAAACTGCAGCAGCATCACGTCGCCCGGCTGCATCAGCGCCAGCGCCTCGGCCCAGTGCCCCTCCGTGATGTACGTCCGCGAGCTCCGCCCGCCGATCGCCTCATTCGCAATGTTCACCTTGTCGGTGTTGAAGTACGGTGCCAGCTCATCGCCCCAGCCCATCTGGTTATGCGCGCCATCGCCGTTGCCGTTGCGCACGGTCGAGTCGCCAATCAGCCAGATCGTCGGAATCCCCGGCCTCCGCTGCACCACCGGGATGTGCCGCGTCCGTCCCGGATCGGTACTCACCACCGCCGTCTTCGCCGCCATCGTCTTCAGCTCCGCCGCCGCCAGCAGGTATCCGCCCACGCCATACGTGTAGCTCGAACTCGGCGCATAGTACGCCGGCTCCGCGCCCGTCTGCTGAATGTCGCCCAGCCGCCCGTCCGCATACACATGCTGCAGAATCCCCGCCCACGCCTTCGCAATCACCGGCTCATACTTCGCGCGGTCCAGCACCCCGTGGTCCACGCCCCACGCCATCCCGTACACCATCAGCGCCGACCCCGAGATCTCCGGCTGAGGAAAGTCCTCGCCATCCAGCAGCGACGCCGGCCACAGCCCATCCGGCCTCTGCAGCTCCGTCACGCGCGCCGCCATCTCGCGCAGGTTCTGCTCGTAAAACCCGCGATGCGGATCATCCGCCGGCAGGTAGTCCAGCGTCCGCGCAATCCCGCCCATCACCCAGCCCTCACCCCGCGACCAGAAGATCTTCTTCCCGTTCTTCGCGCGCTTCGGCTTGTAGCTCTCGTCGCGCGCGTACAGGTGCTCGTCCGCGTCCCACAGCGCCGCATACGTCTTCGCCCAGTTCGCGTTCAGGTAGTCGATGTACCTGTGGTCGCCCGTCGCCTTCGCCATCTCCGCCCACACCGGCGGCGCCATGAACAGCGCATCGCACCACCACCACGGAATCCGCGGATCATTCTCGCGCAGCGTCGGCAGCGCAATCACGCTCTCCAGCCCCGCCTGCGTCGGCGCAATCATCGCGCTGCTTTTCTTGCCGTCGTGCAGATACAGCTCCACGTACGTCTGCCCCACGCTCTGGTCGTCCGCGTTCGGCATCTTGCTGCGCAGCTCGTAGTTGTACTTCTGCGCCATCGCCGCCATCGCGTCGCGGTACTTCGCATCGCCGGTCGACTCGCTCGCCGCCATGAACCCCGAGTACAGCACGCTCCACGTCCATATCCGGTCGAAGTACGGCGCGGCCACCTGCAGCTGCCAGTCCGCCACCTTGCGCGTCGCCTTGTCGATCGCCTCCGGCGTCAGCGCCGGCGAAAGATCCGTCTGCACCGGCCCGGGGTCCGCCGGCGCATCGCCAAAGTGCCGCGAGATATCCTTGTCGATCCCCGCCTGCTGCTGCGCCGTCGGCTGCGGATACCCGTTCCCCTGCGCCACCGCACCCACCGCGCTCAACACCGCCGCACACACCATCAGTCCGTTCCGCAGACGCATCGCCATCTCCTTGGGCTTTCGCATCACAAACTCTAAAAACCCCAGCCCACACATGTCAAATAGAAAACTATTTCCACCCGGCAACACCGGCAAAACTGACGACTAGAGCCGTTCGCCATCAGGTACAGCTTGTCATTTCGACCGGAGGCTGCGCTTTTGCAGCCGGAGCGGAGAAACCCCCGCATTTGCACCGCCTCATCCTTCTACACCTTCACGCAAACCGCCCGAACAACGGACAACTGAATCCCTCCCTCCACGCCCCCGAGCCACCGCTCTCTCCAGTACGCTACGATAGTTCTCGTTCGATACCGACGAGTATTTCAGGGAGACGTTCCATGAAGTCGCTTCACCCCCTCCGCCGCACCCTCATCACATCCCTCGCAGGAGCCTTCCTCTTGACCGCATCCGCAGCCCCCGCCCACGCGGCCTCCGTCACCACCGCCGCCTGGGGCACCGCCGACAGCCAGCCCGTCTCCCTCTACACCCTCACCGGCAATCACGTCACCGTCCGCATCACCAACTTCGGCGCGCACATCGTCTCCATCCAGGCCCCCGACCGCACCGGCAAGCTCGCCGACGTCGCCCTCGGCTACAACGACCTCGCCGGCTTCCAGGCCGACGCCAAAACCTACATGGGCTCGGTCGTCGGTCGCTACGGCAACCGCATCGCCAAAGGAACCTTCTCCCTCGACGGCCAGACCTTCCACATCCCCACCAACGACCACGGCAACGCCCTCCACGGCGGCACCGTCGGCTTCGACCGCAAGGTCTGGACCGGCAAGCCCGTCCCCGGCGGCGTCGAGTTCACCCTCGTCTCCCCCGACGGCGACATGGGCTTCCCCGGCACGCTCACCGCCCACGTCCGCTACACCCTCATCGGCGACGCGCTGCACATCAGCTACTCCGCCACCACCACCAGCCCCACCGTCCTCAACCTCACCAACCACACCTACTTCAACCTCGCCGGCGAAGGCCACGGCGACATCCTCGGCCACATCATGATGATCGACGCCGACCGCTTCACCCCCGTCGACGCCACGCTCATCCCCACCGGCCAGCTGGACTCCGTCGAAGGCACCCCCCTCGACTTCCGCACCCCCACCGCCATCGGCAAGCGCATCAACGACCCCAACGACCAGCTCAAGCTCGGCGGCGGCTACGACCACAACTGGGTGCTCATCACCCACGGCGAAGCCCTCCACCTCGCCGCAAAGGTCGTCGAACCCGTCAGCGGCCGCACCCTCACCGTCACCACCACCCAGCCCGGCGTCCAGTTCTACTCCGGCAACTTCCTCGACGGCTCCTTCACCGGCATCTCCGGCAACAAGTACGAGAAGCACTTCGGCTTCTGCCTCGAAACCCAGCACTACCCCGACTCCCCCAACCACCCCGCCTTCCCCTCCACCGAACTGAAACCCGGCCAGACCTTCCGCTCCGAGACCGTCTTCACCTTCGGCGTCGAAAAGTAACCAGCCCTCTCCACCTCACGACACGCACAAGAGGCCCGCTCCCCGCAGCGGGCCTCTTGCTGCAACAATCTTTCGCCATTTTCCGGCCAAACTGCCCGTGTCAACCCCCAACCCCTTACCCAAAACCCGTAACCCGTTCCTGTAAAACAACTTACCCCCTTAAAGCAAAAAATACATTCCCCCCACCCCACTCGCTACAATAGAAATAGGGGAAGCACTGAGATTCGAGATTCGAGACGCGAGAACTCAAAACGGGCAACGGGCAAACTGGCAACTGAGAACTGACAACAGCGAAGGAATCTGCTTGGACTCCTCCCTTTTGCTTGTCATTCCCGCAGGGAATCTGCGTCTTCCTCGCTTCGCCACGACGGCCTTGGAAAGCAAACGACCCTAACCCCATCGTTTTCAATATTATACGTCTATCACATCTGCAATCAACAACTTGCAGCCACTCCACCCGTAACCCCAATGTTTTGAATATTATGCCCGTAAAATCTCTGCAATCAATATTTTGCAGCCACAACACCCCGTAACTCGTTGATTCCAGAGATCAAGCCATTTCGATAGGGGCGGGAGGGGGGTACCCCTCTACCGCCCGCCGATCACCTCCACCGCGTCGGCCGACCCGGCAAAGCCGACCTCGCCGCCGCTGTGGGTCAGCTTCGCCGCTGCATCATCCCAGTGCAGGTGCGCGATGGAAAACTTCCCCTGCTCATACGCGTAAGTCTTCCCATCGTCGCTGTACAGGTCGAAGTCGCCGTCTGCGCCGCGATACACCTTCACCGTCGCGATCTGCTGTCTGTCGTTGGTGCTCTCCACCGCAGTTCCCAGCGGCAGGACTGAACCTGCGCGCACGAACAGAGGGATCGTATCGATCGGCGCGCTCACCGTGATGGTCTGCCCGCCGTGCACGCGCTCATCGGTCCAGTAGTTGTACCAGTCCGTTCCCGCCGGCAGATATACGCTGCGCGCCGTCATCCCCTGTTCGGTCACAGGCGCCACCAGCAACGCCGGCCCGAACATGTACTCATCGCCGATGTCTGCGGTCTTCGGGTCGCTGCCAAAGTCCATGAACAGCCCGCGCATAAACGGCGCACCTGTCTGATTCGCCATGCGGCCCAGCGAGTAGAGGTACGGCATCAGCTGATAGCGCAGCCGCAGATACTTTGCCAGGATCGGTT
>JAJZFE010000191.1 GCA_021798655.1 Acidobacteriota bacterium
AGCGAGCAGCATGAGCAGCGGTGCGGTGTTGCCGAAGTAGCGGCTGCGGCGGCTGGTGGCGTAGACGAGCAGCGCGACGGCGGTGGCGACGAGGATGCCGGCGTTGTTGAGCGTGAGCAGCTGATGACGCGCGATGGCGAGCGAGAACCAGAAGCGTCCGGCGCCGCCGATGAAGATGTAGAGGAAGGCGGAGGGACGGAAGCTGAAGCTGGCGAAGTCAATGAACGCTGCGCCGAGGCAGGCGTAGATGAGGATCTGCGCGACGTGGGCGCGGCGGCGCTCGGCGAGGTAGAAGAAGAAGATGGCCCCGGCGAGCAGGCCGATCATCGCAGCGAGCAGATGCGCGGCGGCGGTGAGGCCGAGGGCGACGGTGAGCAGCAGGATGCGCGGCTTCCACTTGCGGCGCGGGCCCTGCAGCGCGTGGGCCACGCCCATGCAGGTGTAGATGAGTCCGTAAAGCCCCCACATGGCGAGGATCTCGTTGTTGGGGTGCGTGGCGAAGCGGATGACGGCCGGGCAGAAGACGTAGAGCGCGAGGGCGAACGCGCCGCCTTCGGGGCCGAAGAGGCGCTTGGAGACCCACCAGAGGCCGCCGCCGAGCCAGAGGGCGAAGAGCACGAAGGGCAGGCGCATGAGGTAGAGCACGTAGGAGAGCTGGTGGCGCGCCTCCCAGGTGCTGCCGTTGAGGCTGCTGTCGGTGTAGAGACGGTCCTCGGGCTTGCGGAGGTGGTCGACGCCGAGCAGCACGAGTCGCTGCGCGGTGAGTGGCAGGCCGGCGAGCCGGTAGGCGAAGGTGCCGTCGCCGTTGAGGTTGCCGCAGGTGGTGTAGTAGCCCTGGAGGACGGAGGGCGACTCCCACATCTCGCGGCCGCAGCGGGCGAAGCGGTAGTCGGCGGAGTCCAGCTGCTGGTGCCGGAGCGAGTAGAGGCACTGGGCGAAGAGCACGAGCAGCAGCAGGGCTGCGACGCGCTGAGGCCTGCCGATGTAGAAGCCACGCAATCTCATTGTCTGGTTCAAGTTTAGCGGGTATTGCGGCGGAGGCGGGTTGTTGGGCGTTGAGATTCGAGATTTGAGATTTGAGATGCGAGATGCGAGATTTGAGAGTTCGGTTTTGGGGGGTGAGGTATGCCGGATGACAAAACGCTATAGTCTGGAGGGGTATGGATACGTTGATGTTTACACCGGGGCGTGCGTTTTTGTCGTCGAACTCAACGGCGGTGCCGTGGACGGCAGTGTTTGAGGATGAAGGGACGGCGGGGTACTTCTATGCGTGCGACCGTTCGCAGCAGACGCAGGAGCACGCGATTCTGGACTCGATGCTGATCTACAACAAGAGCGCGTTGAAGGAGCCGGAGCGCGAGTACCTGGCGGCGGTGCAGTGGTCGCGCGACGGGATGCAGTGTGTGCTGTACATCGACGGCAGCGCGCAGGCGATGGTCGACTTTGCGGCGCGGTGGAGCTGCTGCCGGTCAGACTTTCCGAACTTCATGGAGGCGCAGGGCGACACGTGGCGCAAAAGCAGCCATGCGTGGGATGCGGCGGCGCTGGAGCGATTCGAAGCGGCGATGTATGCGGTGAACGCGGATGCCTGAGCCGACGAGGCAGGTGCCGTTTACGCAGCGGCCGCTGAATGCGCGTCGGCTGGCGGTGGTGACGGCGGTGTTGCTGCTGCTGGTGGGGTCGGCGGTGCTGGCGCTGGTGCTGCATGGCCGGCACAGCCGTCGCGGCGCGATGCCGACGTGGCCGGTGCAGGCGGGCGATGTATTCCGCATCAAGGCGGGCGACGCGGTGATTGCAAGGTGGGCCGAGTCTCCGGACAACAGCGGATTTCTGGTGGAGCTGGTGGAGCAGAACGGCAAGGCCGTGCCGCCGAAGGTGTGCGCGCTGGAGCCGGACTACATGGCGTTGAAGACGCAGCCGGGCGGCGCGCTGACGGTGGTGTCGCAGGCCGGTGCCGGGGAGTGGCGGGTGCGCTGGCAGGGGGGCGACACGCTGCCGCATGAGGGCAATGCCGAGCAGGCTGCGCTGAACTGCGGCACGGACGCGGTGGTACTGATGAGCTCGGCGGAGCTGCTGAGCTGGTTGAAGATGCAGACGGGGGAGCCGGATGAGTATCCGGTGATGTCGAACGACAGGATGTACCGGGATGTTGCGCCGGAGGGTGCTCCTGCGGCGGTGCCTGCGGCGCAGTAGGCGCGGGGGAGGCGCGGGGGAGGCGCGGCGTCGTATACTGGCGGCGCTAGGATTTTCGGAGGAGGAGACAGGCCGTGATTTGTAAGCGTTTACTCGGTGTGGTGCTGGCGGTGGGAGCGTGTGGGTCGGCGTGGTCGCAGGCGGCGTTGCCGGCGGAGCCGCGGACGCCGCCGCTGCTGCTGGGTGCGGCGTGGTATCCGGAGCAGTGGCCGGAGTCGCGCTGGGACGCGGACCTGAGCCTGATGGAGGCGGCGCACATCCACTTTGTGCGGGTGGGCGAGTTTGCGTGGAGCACGATGGAGCCGAGCGAAGGCGTGTACAAGCTGGAGTGGCTGGAGCGCGCGGTGCGGATGGCGGAGAAGCACCACATTGCCGTGGTGCTGGGCACGCCGAGCGCGGCACCGCCGGCGTGGCTGACGACGAAGTATCCGGAGACGCTGCGGACGCTGCAGGACGGGCGCAAGGACCAGCACGGCAATCGGCAGCAGTTCGACTGGAGCGACCCGAAGTATCGCGAGCTGGCGAGGATCATTGCGACGAAGATGGCGGAGCGGTTCGGGCATGATCCGAACGTGATCGGCTGGCAGATCGACAACGAGTATGCGAACGAGAGCTATGGCCCGGAGGACCGGGTGCGGTTCCAGGACTGGCTGCACGAGAAGTACAAGACGCTGGACAACCTGAACGCGCGGTGGACGACGGCGTACTGGAGCGAGACGTACCAGGACTGGCGGCAGATTCCGATCGAGGCCAGCGGCGGAAATCCGGGGCTGCTGCTGAACTGGCGGCAGTTTGTTTCGGCGGAGTGGCGCAGCTACCAGAAGAACCAGATGGACGCGATCCGCGCGCACGCCGAGCCTCGGCAGAGGATTACGACGAACATGATGGGCTGGTTCGATGCGTATGACCACTACACGGTGTCGCAGGACCTGGACTTTGCGAGCTGGGACGACTATGTGGGCACGGGGCACCTGGATCCGGTGCGGAACGGCGCGACGCATGACCTGACGCGCGGATTTCTGCGCAAGAACTTCTGGGTGATGGAGACGCAGCCGGGCATGGTGAACTGGAGCGCGGACAACAACATGCTGAACAAGGGCGAGGTTCGCGCGATGGCGTGGAACGCGATTGGGCATGGGTCCGAGGCGGTGGAGTACTGGCAGTGGCGCAGCGACCTGAACGGGCAGGAGGAGTACCACGGCACGCTGGTGGGAGCCGATGGCACGCCGGTGCCGGTGTACTACGAGGCGCAGCAGGTGGGTGCGGACTTCGAGAAGGCCGGCGCGGCGCTGGCGGGCACGACGGTGGAGAGCCAGGTAGCCGTGCTGCAGGACTACAACAGCCGCTGGGCGATCAACTGGCAGCGGCATAACAAGGCGTTCGATCCGATTGACTCGCTGCTGAGCTACTATGCGCCGCTGCATGCGCAGGCGGGCGCGGTGGACGTTGTGGCGGACACGGCTCCGCTCGGCGGGTACAAGCTGGTGGTGGCGCCGGCGCTGAATGTGCTGACGCCGGAGGCGGTGAAGAACCTGGAGGCGTATGTTCGCGGCGGCGGGCACCTGGTGCTGGGTCAGCGCAGCGGGATGAAGGACGAGGACAACGGGCTGAATCCGCAGCGGCAGCCGGGGCCGCTGGTGGAGATGCTGGGCGCGCGGGTGGAGCAGTTCTACGCGCTGGAGAAGCCGGTGCCGGTGAGCGGCGACTGGGGCCAGGGCGAGGGCAGGATCTGGGCCGAGCAGATGGGGTCTCTGCAGCCGGATGTGCAGGTGCTGATGCGCTATGGCAAGAGCAACGGCTGGCTGGACGGACAGCCGGCGGCGGTGACGCGCAAGGTGGGCCAGGGCAGCATCACGTACGTTGGCATGGAGCTGACGCCGGAGACCGGAGCAGCGGCGGCGAAGTGGATGCTGCAGCAGGCGGGCGTGGAAGCGATGATGCCGGGACTGCCCGAGGGTGTCGATCTTGCGGTGCGTTCGGGAGCGGGCAAGCGGGTGCTGATCCTGACCAACTATGCGACGGAGCCGCGCACGATCACGCTGCCGAAGCCGATGCAGAATGTGCTGGAGGGCGGCACAGTGGAGACGGTGACGCTGCCGCAGTATGGCGTGGCGGTGGTTGAATAGAGGCTATGGACGAGGCGTTGGCGAGTGTAGCGGCGGGTGCAGCGGGCGAGGGCGGAGCCAAGCCGCCTCGGCCGAAGTTGAGCGGGTGGAGACGAGGGCTGGTGATCGCGGGCGGCGTGGCTGCGGTGCTGCGCGTGCTGCTGGGACTGTTGGTGTGGTTTGCTCGCCAGCCGAACGTTGTGTGGCCGGTGAAGGCCGGAGATACGCTGGCGTTTCGGCCTGGAGACGCGAATCTGGCGAAGTGGGCAGAGGACCCGAAGAGCGATGCGCTGATTGTGCAGAAGGTGATTGCGGGTGGCGAGCCGGCGGTGCCGAACACGACGATGTGCGTGTTCGATCCGGGCTTTGTCGCAGCGACAGATGCGCCCGGCGGGACGATGACGGTGGAGGGGCACGACCTGATCGTGGGCTGGCGGGTGCACTGGCGCGGAGGAGATACAGTGCCGACGGAGTTGAAGAAGCCAGAGTACGATCCAGAGTGCGGGCGCGATGTGGACCTGCTCATGACAGCGACGCAGTTGCACGACGTGGTGAATGCGCTGGCAGGGTTGGCGCAGCCGCCGCCGGAGCCGGACGGGGTGCCGGTGGGGACGACGATACCGCTGCCGCAGCAGTAGTGCTGAGGGAAGACGGAGAGTTGGTCCCGTCTCCCCGCTGCGCTAGACGGTGGTGCTGCTTGTCTCCGGTTGAGGTGCAGAGGGGCTGCTGTTGAGCGACGAGACACGAGAGAAAGGCTGAGAGACGGGGGGGGAGAGATTTGCGGTGGGCTGAGTTGCGGGGGCTTCTCTGCTGCGCAGGACGAGGATGCGGTTATGCTTCGGTCGAAAGGACGGCTTCCTGGGGTGGGGTGTATGTACACTGACGAGTAATCATGACCGTGCATTGGGTAGCGTTGTCCGTCTTCGGGTTTTTCTTTCTGTTGGTGACGTTGGCGGGGTTCTGGGCGGCGCGGTGGCGTCGGCCGGCGGCGGGGCTGCACTCGCTGGAGGAGTGGGGGCTGGGCGGGCGCAGCTTTGGGACGTGGATTACGTGGTTCCTGATGGGCGGGGACCTGTACACGGCGTACACGGTGATTGCGGTGCCGGCGGCGCTGTATGGAGCGGGGGCGTTCGGTTTTTTTGCGCTGCCGTATGCGGTGATCGCGTATCCGTACATGATGGTGGTGATGCCGCGGCTGTGGCGGGTGTGCCAGCGGCGCGGGTATGTGACGCTGGCGGACTTTGTGCGCGGTCGGTATGGGAACCGGTGGCTGGCGCTGGCGATTGCGGTGACGGGAATCCTCGCGCTGATGCCGTACATTGCGCTGCAGCTGGTGGGGATGAAGGTGGTGTTCGCGGCGATGGGGCTGACGGGCGAGGTGCCGCTGGTGGTGGCGTTTGTGATCCTGGCGACGTACACGTACTCCAGCGGGCTGCGCGCGCCGGCGGTGATTGCGGTGGTGAAGGACGTGATGCTGTATGCGATGGTGTTTGCGGCGATCATTTACTTGCCGTTGAAGCTGGGCGGGTACGCGCACATCTTTGCGGCGGCGAGCGCGGCGCTGGCTACGCACAAGCCGGCGGGGTCGATTTTGTTGAGGCCGCAGCAGTACCTGGGGTACTCGACGCTGGCGCTGGGGAGTGCGGTGGCGCTGATGCTGTATCCGCATACGGCGACGGCGGTGCTGAGCGCGAAGAGCGAGAATGTGGTGCGGCGGAATGCGGCGCTGCTGCCGGCGTACAGCTTTCTGCTGGGGCTGATCGCGCTGCTGGGGTACATTGCGCTGGCGGCGGGGGTGCAGACCAAGGACACGAGCGCGGCGGTTCCGCTGCTGTTTCTGAAGATGTTTCCGGAGAGCGTGGCGGGGTTCTGCCTGGCGGCGATTGCGGTGGGGGCGCTGGTGCCGGCGGCGATCATGTCGATTGCGGCGGCGAACCTGTTTACGCGGAACCTGCTGGGCGGGTTTGTGCGCAGGCCGCTGACGGCGAAGCAGGAGTCCACGGTGGCGAAGGTGGTGAGCCTGGCGGTGAAGTTTGGGGCGCTGTGGTTTGTGCTGCGGCTGCCGACGACGTACGCGATTGAGATGCAGCTGCTGGGCGGGGTGTGGATGGCGCAGCTGTTCCCGTCAGTGGTGCTGGGGGCGTTTACGCGCTGGCTGAACGGGTGGGCGCTGCTGTGCGGATGGGCGGCGGGGATGGGCTGGGGGACGTGGATGGCGTGGTCGCTGGGGCTGAAGAGTTCGGTATATCCGCTGACGGTGTTTGGGCACGTCTACGCGATGTATGCGGCGGTGCCGGCGCTGCTGCTGAACCTGGCGGTGAGCGCGGGGTTGACGGTGGTGCTTCGCGCGATGAAGGCCAGCGATGGGGAGGATGCGACGGTGGCGGAGGACTATGCGTAGGGGTAACGTATAGCTTTGCTGCTAACGCGCGATCAGTAATACTTGTAGATGGTAACGCTGCACATTTTGAGGTGTCTGATCTCTGACGAACTCCAGCATCAAGACGATTGTGTGAAACTGCTTGGCGAGTCGTTTCCACATGTACATCGGTGGCTCGATGAACCGTTCGAACACGAAGGCGCAATCCATCGCAGGGTACGGCATCATAGGCAGGGGATCGAGAGGGTCCGATCATTGTTTGGCCATCGCGCCACCCTCGCAGCAAAGATTCATGTTCTGAGAGACTGTCAAGGAATTCCAGAAAAAAAAGATTATGATTCTGGTTTAGTTGATCCACTCGGCTTCCCCTTGAGTCGGACAATTCAGCAGATCGTAACCTACTCGGACGAGGATTTTTATAAAGTGGCTTTGGATTTGATTGATGACGAGCACACGTGCCTACTTCTTCCCGGTTGGCTTGATGGCGTACCTGAGTTTGTAGCACTTATAAACAGGGTGATTGGCGCTCTTCAACCGGAAAAACGAGCTTCAATCCTTGCTAATTGGAGCAGTGTACGTGATGCAGTCGGCAGGTTGACAGAGCTATCTAGCAGATATGCTGTTCTTGGTTCGGAGCCGCAATTTGAATCGCTGTCGTCAGAGAATGCTGAGTCATTAGGTGATCCTGGAAAAGCACTGCTCGCAAACTTAAGATCGCAGCTAGGTTCCGTCGATTTTGGCTGGATCGCCGCCACGGCGTTGATCAATCCGCTCCAACTTATTGATCTGGACTACGTCACCCATTTGGCGCAAGATCTTCCCGAGCGCCCTACTGAGCGTGACATGATGATGTTCGCCGCGCCGGAGAAGTTGAACATACAAGCGCGGACGTTTTCAGACGCAAAATCGGCCACGGTGATTACCAGATTTCAGGAGCTGCATCTCAGTGCCGTCGAATCACATTTAGAGTCAGAGGTTGGGATCGAAATCAAGTTCCGCATACATCCCCTACCACAATACATTCTGGTCATCGAAAACAACGGGAGATACTACCTGCGTGCCGGAATGCATCGCGCGTTTGTCCTTGCCCGATCCGGGATGTCTCGTATACCGTGTTTCCTCGCTCGCAATGTTGAAATGCCCGCGATTGTTGGACCTTACCCTCTTTATCCCCCACGTGTCTTGCAGCTCCCGCGACCCCCAATGCTACTTGATGCGCTTGATCCAAGCTTGACCGTGAAATCAGATTACCCGCAAACCAGAAGACTCCTGCGCATCGCTGCAGAAGAGATCGCGATTCCTTTTAACTGATGATTCCGGAATTTGTTGATGGCGTGAACCTTGAGCATGGAGCCCATCGCTGCACGATGGACGAGGTGCGTGCGCGATTTGGCATGGGTCCACGAGAGAAACTCTTCAACAGTTTGGAGCATCTACTTGATATGGCTAGGAGGTGCGGGTTTCTTTACGCACTGATCGGTGGCAGTTTTGCAACCGCAAAGCTTGAGCCAGACGATCTCGATATTACGTGGTTCGGCCCATCGGGGATGGACAAAAGTAACGTTCCCTGCGAATGTGTTTCTTTAATGGAGTCAGAATATGCGCGGGATCGGTTTGGACATGATTTAATGTTTATTCCACTGCCGGAACAGGCCGATAAGCAACTCGAACAGATGGAACGATTCGGAAGGGACCTTGGTTTCGACGTCAAGACAATGACTAACCGTGGTACTCTCCTTTTGGAGCTCACATGACAATCGAATCTCCCACGCATTACGAGGGAACAATGGAGATGATCAGGCGCCTCAACGGCTTGATCGAATATTCGCGTGCAGCCAATAGTGCCTCCGATTTCGCGACGATTGAACGGGAATTGACGGGTCGAATAGTGGCCCTTCAAGAGGCAGCCGATGAGTGGATACAGTCGCAGTCCGTGGATCTGAACGCGTGCGAAAGTTTCACATTCTGCTCGTCGACGGAAAACGAGATGGCGATCGTGCGCGGTGGCCCTCCTCCCTCTATCAGGCAAATTGATTTCGTAGCGGCACCTAGACCAGCCCAAACGGCTGGTCTTTTATTTGCGCATCACCTTTTTCCATTTTGAGAAGCGATTGCGGGGAGTTCGCCCAGTCCGGGTGCTTGCGGGCTGACGATACAATGGAGAGATGATCAAGGGACTGACAGCTGTGGCGCAGGTCGCCACGGAGACGGCCTGGGCGGAGCTGAACGAGTTGTTTGGCGCGCTGGGCTTTGAGACGGGCAAGGGCTGGGACGATGGGACCGGCAAGGGAGC
>JAJZFE010000449.1 GCA_021798655.1 Acidobacteriota bacterium
CCTTATGCCAACATCCACTATGAAGCTCGATTACTACGAAGTCCTCTCCGTCGAACGCACCGCCTCCGACGGCGAACTCAAGTCTGCCTACCGCAAGCTCGCCATGCAGTACCACCCCGACCGCAACCCGGATAACCCCGACGCGGAGGAGAAGTTCAAAGCCTGCAGCGAGGCCTACCAGGTGCTCTCCGACCCCGACAAGCGCGCCGCGTATGACCGCTACGGCCACGCCGGCGTCAACGGCTCTGGCGGCTTCCCCGGCGGCGGCAGTCCCTTCCAGGGACAGGGCGACCTCGGCGACATCTTCGGCGATCTCTTCGGCGAGATGTTCAACATGGGCGGCAACCGCCGCGCCACTCGCCAGCAGCGCGGCCGCGACCTCCAGTTCAATATGAAGCTGGAGTTTGAAGAGGCCGTCTTCGGCATCGAACGCGAGATCAACATCCGTCGCGCCGAACCCTGCACCGACTGCAAAGGCACCGGCTCCTCCAGCGGCAAGCAGCCCGAGTCCTGCCAGCAGTGCGGCGGTCGCGGGCAGGTCCGCTCGCAGCAGGGCTTCTTCTCCGTCGCGCGCACTTGCCCCGTCTGCAACGGCACAGGCTCCGTCATCCGCACGCCCTGCACCACCTGCAAAGGCGACACCCGCGTCCTCCGCGAGCACAAGATTCTCGTGAAGGTTCCAGCCGGCGTCGAGCAGGACACCCGCATCCGCTACTCCGGCGAAGGCGAGGCCGGGCGCTTCGGAGGCCCCGCTGGCGATCTCTACGTTGTGCTCGACGTCAAGCAGCACGCCTTCTTCGAGCGCGATGGCGACGACCTGCACTGCACCATTCCGGTCAGCTTTCCGCAGGCCGCACTCGGCACCGAACTCGAGATCGAAACCCTCGAAGGCCCCGAGACCCTGAAGATTCCCGAGGGCACACAGAGCGGCCGCGAGTTCAAGCTCCGCGGCAAAGGCGTCCCGCACCTCAACTCACACGGCAAAGGCGACCTCATCGTCGAGGTCCGCGTGCAGACCCCCGCCAAGCTCAACAAGCAGCAGAAAGAACTCTTGAAGCAACTCGCTGAAAGCATCACCGTCGAGAACACGCCCCACTCGCGCGGCCTCTTCAGCAAGGTCAAAGAGATCTTCAGCTAACACCTCATCCAACGCAAACAGAACAGCGACCGCACCCCGGTCGCTGTTCTGCTTTTACCGATTCGCGAAAAGTCTCTGAGCTACAGCACCGCCGCACACACCGCCAGCCCTGCAATCGCCGCCGTCTCCGCGCGCAGAATCCTCGGTCCCAGCGTCACAGGCTTCCACCCGCTTTCGCTGAACAGCAGCATCTCCTCCTGCGTCCATCCTCCTTCGGGCCCAATCGCCAACGCCACATCGCGCACGCTCTCAAGCGCCTTGGACAAAGCATTCTCCTGTTCGGTCTCCGCCAGCAGCAGCTTTGTCTCCGCCGTCACAGCGCTCAGCGCCGCCTTCAACATCACCGGCTCATCCATCATCGGCACATCGGTGCGCCGCGACTGCTTCGCCGCCTCCAGCACAATCCTCCGCCAACGCTCCACGCGCTTTGCCGCAGCCAGCGCAAGATGCTTCTCCGTGCGCCGCGCTATCACCGGAGTGATCCGCGCCACACCAAGCTCGGTCGCCTTCTCAATGCCCCACTCCATGTGATCGAACTTGAACACCGCCATCAACAGATGCACCGGCAGCGCCGCATCGGCCTCCAGCTCTTCGTACAGCGTGAACACCACCGCACCTTCGCTTACCGACAGAACCTCCGCGCGGTGCAAAAACCCGTCCGCAACTACGTCGAACACCTGACCCGGTTGTGCGCGCAGCACCCGCGCCAGGTGCATAGCCTGGTCGCCCTTCAGCGTTGCAGTGGTCTCTGTTCTCTCATCGGCAATCCATCGGCGTCGTGTCATACATCCAGCATACTGCGACGGCTTCCCACCCGATACCTCTCGCAAACCCGCATGAACAAAGGTCCGCAACCACTCACGTTAAACACCTCGGGGAGCGCATCTTGTGCGCTCCCCGTATGTGTTGCCTTAGGTTTGATGCTTTGCCTTGGTTGCGTTTGCCTGCGCTCCCATTCGATGTCGCCATCGACGTCGCATTCACATGCGTGAAGCAACTAACGAGAGTATTGTTTCCTCGCGCAGAAGAGTCAAGAAAAAAACGCAGCCTCTGCGACGAAATTTTCAGCCTCACTCACTCCACCCGTAACACTGTTCTCTCGGCAACTCGAAGCTCGTAGCTCAACATCTCTCACTGCATCCTCTCCATCGACATGCAACACCGCGCACGTCGACAGCATCTGCATCTCAGCACTCAATAATATTCAGCGCCAGCCCCGCGAGGCTCGTCTCCTTGTAGCGCGACTGCATATCCATCCCCGTGCGGTACATCGTCTCAATCACCTGATCCAGGCTTACCTTATGTACGCCCTGATCATTCATCGCCAGCCGCGCTGCATTCACCGCCTTCACCGCGCCCATGCCGTTGCGTTCGATGCACGGTATCTGCACCAGCCCGCCAATCGGGTCGCACGTCATGCCCAGGTTGTGCTCCATCGCAATCTCTGCCGCGCCTTCCACCGCGCGCGCATCGCCACCCAGTGCAGCCACCAATCCTCCCGCGGCCATTGAGCACGCCACACCCACCTCACCCTGGCATCCCACCTCTGCCCCACTGATGGAAGCATTCTCTTTGTACAGAATCCCAATCGCCGCCGCCGTCAAAAAATATCGCAGCAACCCCGCCTCGCGCTCACTCGCACTCAGCTCTGCCGAAGCATGATGCAGATAGTAGTACGCGATCGCTGGCACCACGCCCGCCGCCCCATTCGTCGGAGCCGTCACTACGCGGCCACCCGCTGCGTTCTCTTCATTCACCGCCATCGCCACCAGCGTCACGCTGTCCAGCGGCGCCAGCGGGTCGCGCGTCTTTCCCTCTGCATCAATCGCCGCCATCCGCCGCGCCAACCCCGGCGCGCGCCGCCGCACATTCAGCCCGCCTGGCAGCGTACCCTCCGTCGTCCTGCCGCGCTCGATGCTCTCCGCCATCGTGCCCCACAACGACAGAATTGCCGCCGTCACCAGCTCTTCCGGCGTCAGCGAATCCATCTGCAGCGCAACCGTATTCCCCGGCCTCTCCGGCGAAACAACCCGCTCCACCCGCCGCAGAATCGTGGCATCCTGCAGCAACGCAACCTCGTTCGCCATCACCATCTCGGCAATCGTCAGCCCCTGCTCATCGCTCAACCGCAGCAACTCATCCGCACTCGAAAACGGATACGGCACCTCGCGCCTCTTCACTCCGCCATCGCCTGCGGCAAACTCCTCCGCCGTCAAAATAAATCCGCCGCCCACCGAGTAGTACACCTGCGAAAACACCACACTCCCCGTCGCATTCAACGCATTGAACCGCATCCCGTTCGGATGCGTCACCACCTCCGCCTCGGGATACATCTGCTCGCGGTGAAACCTCAGGTCCACCGCAGGATCAAACCGCACCGCATGGCTCCCCAGCAGCATCAGCGTCTGCGTCGCACGCAGCGACTCAAGCCGCGCATCAATCGTCTGCAGGTCCACCGTGTCCGGCGACTCCTCCAGCAACCCCATCATCACCGCGCGATCCGTCGCATGGCCCACACCCGTCAACGCCAGCGAGCCGTACAGGTCCACCGTCACCGCCGCACCAAACTCTCTCCGCCGCGCCATCTCGCGCACAAAGCTCAGCGCAGCCCGCATCGGCCCCACCGTGTGCGAACTGGAAGGCCCGATCCCCACCTTGAACAACTCGAACAGACTCGTATTCATCACAATCACCCGCCATCATTGTAGGCCGCTCGCCACACACCCACACCACGCATCGCATACACCTCTGCCATAGTGCTACACTTGCCCCACCTTCGGCCTCAAGGACACGATCAGGCAATGCTCTTCAAAGCCCGCAGCGCCGCCGTCTACGGCATCGACGCCCACATCATCGACGTTGAAGTCGACTTCGGCGCTCAGGTTGAAAAAGAGATCTTCGCCACCGTCGGCCTCCCCGACGCCGCCGTCCGCGAGTCGCGCGACCGCGTCCGCTCTGCCATCAAAAACTCCGGCTTCGACATTCCACCTACGCGCATCACGATCAACCTTGCGCCTGCCGACCTCAAGAAAGAAGGCTCCGGCTTCGACCTCCCCATCGCCATCGGCATCCTCGGTGCCTACGGCGGGCTCTCCATCCGCGACCTCTCCGACTTCGTCCTCGTCGGCGAGCTTGGTCTCGACGGCTCACTTCGCGCCGTGCAGGGCATGTTGCCCATCGCCATCGCTGCGCGCAACGCGAAGATCAAAAACCTCATCATCCCCGCCGCCAACGCTCGCGAAGCCGCCGTCGTCGAAGGCGTCGATGTCTACCCCGTCCGTTCGCTGCTCGAAGTCCGCGAGCTGCTCAACTCCACCACCCAGGGCAGCCTCTTCATCCAGCCACTCAAGGTCGACACCTCCACGCTCCTCAACGATGCCGTCGAGTACCACGCCGACTTCCGCGACGTCCGCGGCCAGCACGTCGCCAAACGCGCCCTCGAAGTCGCCGCCGCCGGCGGACACAACATCCTCATGATCGGCCCGCCCGGCAGCGGCAAGACGATGCTCGCCAAGCGCCTGCCCTCCATCCTCGCACCGCTGCGCTTTGAAGAGGCCCTCGAAACTACCAAGATCCACTCCGTCGCCGGCGTCCTCAACAAGGACGAGGGCCTCGTCACGCATCGCCCCTTCCGCTCGCCGCACCACACCATCTCCGACGCCGGACTCATCGGCGGCGGCATGATTCCACGCCCCGGCGAAGTCTCCCTCGCGCACAACGGCCTGCTCTTCCTCGACGAGTTGCCCGAGTTCCCCCGTAACGTGCTCGAAGTGCTCCGCCAGCCGCTTGAAGACGGCACCGTCACCATCTCCCGCGCCGCCATGTCGCTCAGCTTCCCTGCGCGTTTCATGCTCGCCGCCGCCATGAACCCCTGCCCCTGCGGCTACTTCAACGACCCCTCGCGCGAGTGCATGTGTACCCCGCCCATGATCCAGCGTTACGTGTCCAAAGTCTCCGGCCCGCTGCTCGACCGCATCGACATCCACATTGAAGTCCCGGCCGTGCAGTACAAGGAACTCCGCAGCGGCACCTCCGCCGAAGGCTCTGCCGAGATCCGCGCCCGCGTCCTCGCCGCCCGCGAGCGGCAGCACGACCGCTTCCTCCAGTACGCCGCGCAACCCGCAACCACTCGTACGAAACAATCCACCCGTGCGACTGGCATCTTCTCCAACTCGCAGATGACCACCCAGCAGATCCGCACCTTCTGCGAGCTCGCCTCTGACGCCGAGCGCCTGCTCGAACGCGCCATGCAGCAGCAGGGTCTGTCCGCCCGCGCCCACGACCGCATCCTCAAGGTCGCCCGCACCATCGCCGACCTCGAAGCCGCACCCACCATCGCCGTGAGCCATATCGCCGAAGCGATCCAGTACCGCACGCTGGACCGCAGCTACTGGGCCTGAGAGCTGCTCCTCCCAAATTGGGCGAAGACGCAGGCAGGAACAGGCATTCCCGATTTACGTAGATGGCGACGGGCCGTGTCCCAAAAAAAGGATTGACCTCCCACGAGGCAGCATTTATCGTCATAGGTACGGTAGAAGGCCGACGGCTCAACGGCCTGCGAACTTCACGCTGCAGTTTCAGCCGAAGTGATCGAAGTGATCGATTCGCTGTTCGCCTGCAGCGAAACCCCTGAACATCTTTTCATAGCAGCAGTTCGGGGCGGAGTTTCGCCAACGCATCGCACCTTCTGCCAAGAACTTTATGGAGTCAATAACCGCAAACGCAGGTGGAGTCATCGTCAGAGATCCATACCAAAGACTCCTCTCGCGCAACGTTTTCGGTGCAACCCGGCCCAGGCCGGAGCATCTATCTGTAAGACTTGCGATCCAGTACCTCGAAACTACGACGGGCTGAATCGCGTGGCGCAGCAACGCAACCGCTGTCAAAGCATCGTTCTGAGCCGCCACACACCCCAGGAGACCCACCCCCATGCGTTCCGATCTGATCTTTGGTGCCCTTACCCACGTCAACAACCGCTACAAGCTCTGCCAGCTGGCCTCCAAAGCGACTCGTAAGCTGCACAAACCAAACACCCGCCTGCAGGACACGACCAACGACGTGCTGGACCGCTTCAAGGATACGGTTCCCATGGCCGATGGCAGCGAAAACCTGGAGATGGTCGCAGCGACGGAACGCCGCGCGGCGTAACGCTGCCCAGGAACCCGCCGGCGGGTTGGAACGCGGACACGCCGGCAGAGAGTTCCCTTCTTTTCCACACCAAAATAGACGTGATGCCCGGTAAACCCGGCCGTCTCGGGAAGCGTCTGTTACAGTAAGAATCAAATCCTGACCTGACAGCCGGAACCCTGCACAAACGTTCAGCCCCTCCTTGTAGCGCCCCTCCGCAAAATCTCCGTAAGGCACTCCATCTCGGCAGACTTGCACGGAATCCTGTTCGGCCATCCCTCCTGATCCAGGACGAGCGTCAAGCTCCTCCCGCCGCACCATCACCATCTTTCACACCAAATCCCCACACAAGAAGAAACCCACATGGAATCAACACAAGTACTGATGACCATCTCCGAGCTGAAGGAAAAGAGCATTGCCGAGCTCGGCAAGCTTGCCCGCGCGCTGGAGATTGCCGGCACGAGCGCACTCCGCAAGCAAGACCTCATCTTCAAGATCCTCCAGGCCCAGTCGGAAAAAGAAGGCCACATCTTCGCCGAAGGCGTCCTCGAAATCCTGCCCGACGGCTATGGCTTCCTGCGCTCGCCGGACTACAACTACCTGCCTGGGCCGGACGATATCTACGTCTCCCCCAGCCAGATTCGCAAGTTCGACCTCAAGACCGGCGACACCATCTCCGGCAACGTCCGCTCGCCCCACGAAGGCGAGAAGTACTTCGCCCTCGTCAAGATTGAGGCCATCAACTTCGAGTCGCCGGAAGAGACCCGCAACAAGATTCTCTTCGACAACCTCACCCCGCTCTACCCCGACGAACAGATCAAGATGGAGACCGTGCGCGAGGCCATTCCCGGCCGCGTGATGGACCTGCTCTGCCCCATCGGCAAGGGCCAGCGCGGCCTTATCGTCGCCCCGCCGCGCACCGGCAAGACTGTCCTCATGCAGTCCATCGCCAACTCCATCACCGCGAACCACCCGGAGATCGTCCTGATCGTGCTGCTCATCGACGAACGCCCGGAAGAGGTCACCGACATGCAGCGCAGCGTCAAGGGCGAAGTCATTTCATCCACCTTCGACGAGCCCGCCGCACGCCACGTCCAGGTCGCCGAGATGGTGATCGAAAAGGCCAAGCGCCTGGTCGAGCACAAGCGCGATGTCGTCATCCTCCTCGACTCCATCACCCGCCTGGCCCGCGCCTACAACACCATCGTTCCTCCCTCCGGCAAGGTCCTCTCCGGCGGTGTGGATTCCAACGCGCTGCAGCGCCCCAAGCGTTTCTTCGGCGCCGCCCGCAACATCGAAGAAGGCGGCTCGCTCACCATCATCGCGTCCGCACTGGTCGATACCGGCTCGCGCATGGACGAGGTTATCTTCGAAGAGTTCAAGGGCACCGGCAACATGGAGGTCATCCTCGACCGCAAGCTCGTCGACAAGCGTGTCTTCCCGGCCATCGACATCCAGCGCTCGGGCACGCGTAAGGAAGAGCTCCTCATCCCCAAGGACGACCTCCAGCGCACTTGGATTCTGCGCAAGGTCCTCAACCCGCTCTCTCCCGTCGAAGCCATGGAGCTGCTCTCCGACAAGCTGGGCAAGACGCGCAACAACCAGGAGTTCCTCCACAACATGAGCTCCCTGTAGCCAACCTGCAGGCGCGACAAAAAAAGCGTGACCTTTGCGGTCACGCTTTTTTTGTCGCGCAGTACATGCGCCGGAGGCTTTACTGAGGCGTTGCGATGCGGAAGATGTGCGCCGGTGCAGAGGGATCGAGTGCCACGTAGTTGCGCGCTCCGCTCCACTGGTAGCGCGCTCCGCTCAGCAGGTCTTCCACTTCGAAGACGGTTGGCTCGGCCTCGCTGCCCCAGGAGAGACCGAGACGGTCGAGGTCGAGATCGACGAACGAGTTCTGCGCTGCCGTACGGTCCAGGTTGACGATGGTCAAGATCGTGTTGACCCTGTCCGGCGTCGACTTGGAGTAGGCCATGATCTGCGGATTCTCGGCGCGATGAAAGTGCAGACCGTCATTGGCCTGCAGCGCAAAGTTTTCGTAGCGAATCTTGTTGAGCTGCGTGAGCAGCGGCGCGATGGAGATAGGGTCGCTGCGGTCCCAGCTGCGGAGCTGGTACTTTTCGCTGTCGAGGTACTCCTCACTGCCCGACTTGCCCGGAGCGGGCTTCGCCGGACGCCACTCGCAAAGCTCGTAGGCCGGGCCGTAGATGCCATAGTTGGCCGACAGCGTGGCCGCCAGAATAACGCGCTGCATAAAGATGGCGCGACGCTGTGCAGGGTCGGCCACCTGCAACTGCTCATGCAGAATATCGGGCGTGTTGGCCCAGACGTTGGGGCGAAAGAAATCCGAGACCGGCACGTTGCAGATCTCTTCAAAGTAGGCCTGCAGGGCCGGCTTGTCGTTGCGCCACGTGAAGTAGGTGTAGCTCTGCGAGAAGCCCGCCTTGGCCAGCGAGTACATCACGTGCGGCCGCGTGAACGCCTCTGCCAGAAAGAGCGTGTCCGGCGCGTGAGTGTGAATCTCGGCGATGCACCACTCCCAGAAAGGCAGCGCCTTGGTGTGTGGATTGTCCACGCGGAAGATGCGCACGCCGCAGTCGACCCAGAACTTGAAGACCTTGTACAGCG
>JAJZFE010000334.1 GCA_021798655.1 Acidobacteriota bacterium
CGGCCAGGGAGCCCGCGTCGACAACTTCGTCGCCAGCATGAACCACGCCGCCGAGAGCGCCGCGCCCGAGGCCGCCGGTATCTTCAGCGATGCCGTCAAGGCCATGACCATTGACGATGCGCGCCGTCTACTCAACGGTGGCGACACATCCATCACCGACTATTTTAAAGCGAAGACCAGCGACAAGCTCGCCGCCGCCTTCCGTCCCCACGTCGTAGCCGCCATGAAGACCAACGGAGTCGCCGACAAGTTCCAGGCCCTGCAGGGCTCCATGCCGAAACTGCCCTTCGGCCTCGGTGCCTCCAGCGGAGGATTCGACATCAACACCTACGTCGTCAACGGCGCTCTGAACGGTCTGTTCTACATGCTGGGACAGCAGGAGAAGCAGATTCGCACCAACCCCGCCGCGCAGACCACCAGTCTGCTCAAGCAGGTCTTCGGGAAGCCCTAGCACCGTTAGCCGATCGATTCGCGGACGTTCCGCGAATCGGTCACCTATCCGTCCTCTGCTATCTGAACTGTATGGCGTCGTTCGCACAGGGCAATCCACTCCGCGCTACAATTCCAGCCAGTCGCATCTTGAGATAGGGGATCTTCATGAAATCGCGCCCGGTAAAAATCCTCCTTGCGGTCGTTGCCCTGGTCATCGTTGTTCTTGGGCTGCTTCCATTCCTCGTCAACGCCGACACCTTCCGCCCCATGCTGCAGGACCAGCTATCCAGTGCCCTTGGCCGCAGGGTGACCCTGAGCCATCTCAGCTTTTCTCTGCTCTCCGGCAGCATCGTCGCCAACGACATCTCCATTGCCGACGATCCCGCCTTCAGCACCTCGCCCTTCCTCGCAGCCAGGTCCCTGCACATCGGCGTTGAAGTAGGGCCGTTCCTCTTCCACCGCCAGGTGCGCATCACCAACCTCGCCATCGCCTCCCCAGCCATCCAGCTCATCCAGGATCAGCACGGCGTCTGGAACTTCTCCAGCATCGGCGGCGCAGCAGCAGCTCCGGAAACCCAGCAGCAGAGCACCATGCCGAACCTGACCATCGCTGACCTCAAGATCACCGACGGCAGCGCCACCGTCTCCACCATTCCGGCGACCGGCAAACCTTTCGTCTACTCCAAGTTGAACCTCAGCGTCCAGCAATTCTCTTTTGCCAGGTCCTTCCCCTTCCAGCTCTCCGCCAGCCTGCCCGGCGATGGCACCCTCACCCTCAGCGGAGCCGCCGGTCCGCTGGCGCAGAAGAACGCCGCCGACACGCCCTTCCACGCCACCCTGCAGCTCAAGCATCTTGACCCCGTCGCCGCCGGCATCATCGAGCCCAGCAAAGGCATCTCCATGATTGCCGACATCGATGCCCAACTCACCTCTGACGGCAACGCCCTCACCAGCTCCGGCAAGGTACAGGCCGCCCAGCTCAAGCTCGCCCCATCCGGCTCTCCCGCTCCCCATCCGGTCAACATCGACTACAACGTCTCCGACAACCTCGACGCACGCACCGGCCAGGTCTCCGACCTCGCGATCCACACCGGCGCGGTCGCTGTGCATATCGCCGGCAATTACCAGCTCACCCCCCAGGCAGTCCTGCTCGATCTCCACCTCGCCGCTCCCAATCTCCCCCTCGATCAACTTGAGGAGTTGCTGCCCGTGGTCGGCATTCACCTCCCCAGCGGCTCGTCCCTCCACGGCGGCACACTCACCGCCACCCTCGCCATCACCGGCCCGGCAACCGCTCCCACCATCGCCGGCCCCGTCGAGATCGACAACACCCAACTCGCCGGCTTCGACCTCGGCTCGAAGATCGGAGGTCTCAATCCCTTCGGCGGCGGCAACGGCGGCACCGCCATCCAGACCCTGCGCACCGTTGTGACGTCCACCCCGCAGTCGAATCAGTTCAGCAACATCTTCGCTTCGGTTCCCAGCATTGGCACGGCCAGCGGCAACGGCACCGTATTCCCCTCAGGAGCCCTCAACTTCAACCTCGTCGCCAAGCTCAGCACCACGTCTGGTGTGGGCGGCCTGGCCAATCAGGCAGCAAACTCCGTCGGCGGCTTCCTGGGCGGCTTCCTGCACAAGACGGTGAACGCCGGCGTCCCTCTCACCATCACCGGAACCTCCAGCAACCCCTCCATTCACGTCAAACTCTGAGTCCCATAGCCGCCTGCTCAGCCTTATGCGACCGTCATGCCCTATGCAGTGACGGTCGCATCAGTTTCTTGCCGCGAACGCGGCAGCAGGATCGAGCCATCATGGGATCACCCCATCGCGACACCGAACCTGACCAATTCGAGGCCAGGGCTAACCCCTCGGCGGATCATCTCAGGGAAAGCCATTTCCCACGCCGCTCCGCATTTTCTTGCGTATCCGCCACCCAATCCCGGCAGGAACGCTTTATCCCCAGCCAAAACCACCAAAAGCGTTTGGTGCATCAATTGCTCGCCTTATGAGATCAGGGTATCTTGTCTCTTCCCTACAGGAGCAGTTCTTATGATCAAACATCTCCCTTCGCTCGCGATTCTGGCAGTTGCGACCGGCATCTTTGCAGCCGCACCAGCCGCCCACGCCGATTCCCTCTACGGCCCACTCAGTGTCACTGTTTGGACTGGATCTACCGTCCCCACGGAGGCATCACTTCCAACCCCCGGAGGCACACCCACCTTCACTTTCAACTACACAGGGCCCTTGGACTTCGTAAATAACACCATGAGCGCCAACACGTTTGGCGACTTCTTTGGATCCTACTCATCCGGCATCACTGGCCTGACTTCAGCGCAATTAACCACCCTCCTTGGCACCACGATGAGCACCAGCGGCTATGGGATTACCAGCTACCTGTCATTCGTCGGCACCTACACGGGCGGCGGAGCTGTTAGCATCTCTCACGATGACGGTACCAGCTTGTATACCGGTACCGGCTATATGAACAATGTAATCAGCAGCCCGAATCCCACCTCAGAGATCACTACCACCGGCACCCTGCCGATGGGAACCAACACCCCGTTTGACCTGATCTACGTCGAGGCGAACGGCGCTCCGGCCGACCTGGTCGTCACCGGGCTGTCCCCGGTACCTGAACCCGGCACCATCGGTCTCCTGGCTCTCGGCATGATCGGCCTCGGCGCCCTCATGTATCGCGGCTCGGCGTTCAACTCCTAGCCAACCCAACCCCCGTTCCGCCAGCAACGAACACCTGCAATCGTTACGGGCAAATGCGCTACGGTGAAAATAACCCGGCCTGACGGCCAGCAAACGAGCGGCGAATCCAACCCGGATTCGCCGCTCGTTCGTGAGTTAGCCCCTGCCGTCCGATTCTCCCGCGGGTTCTCGTGGCCTGTCCTCTTCGTATGTCCTTCGTTGCATCGACTAGGCCGGATGGCCCCGTCGGCCGGGAGCCTCAGGCGATGAATCTCCGCCGGATCACGCCGGCCGCGCCCAGAATTCCGCTTCCGAGCAGAAACAGCGAGCTCGGCTCGGGCGTCGGAGCGACGGTCGTCATGCTGTCAATCAGGACGTTGTCGTTAGTAGAAGGCACCTCGCTCAGCGCTGTGACCGAGAGGTAATTGTCCCCTGTCGGCTTGCTGAGCGTCCCAGTGGTAAACGGGTTGGCGACCGGATTGTTGTATTGGGTGCAGCTCGATCCCAACACGCCCTGTGTTGCAGAAAAGCATACTTCGCTTGTATTTAGCCAACAATCTTCGCGGTTATCGACAGCCTCAGGGCTCAGCCAGGCGACGCCCGCCCTTCCATGTGCAACTCTTTGCATAGGCAACGGGCCCGGGGCTACTCTCCCCCGAACCTCGCCTTCCCTCCATCACCTCGCGTCCGGCCCAGCGTTCTGCACTACTTCTTCCAGCCCTCACGGTCACATGTCCGGCCGGATTTTATAATGGACCCATGTCCAAGCGTGAATTCCAGACCGAAGTCAATCAGCTCCTGCAACTTATCGTTCATTCTCTCTACTCGCATCCCGAAATCTTCCTCCGCGAGCTCATCTCCAACGCCTCCGACGCGCTCGACAAGCTCCGCCACCTCACCCTCACCGACGACGCCTACAAGTCCCTCCCCTTCAATCCCCGCATCGACCTCGAGCTCGACGAAGCAAACAGCACCCTCACCATCGCCGACACCGGCATCGGCATGAACGAAGAGGATCTGATCTCGCATCTCGGCACCATCGCCCGCTCGGGCACCAAAAACTTCCTCGCGCAGCTCTCCGGCGACGCCAAAAAGGATTCCAACCTCATCGGCCAGTTCGGCGTCGGCTTTTACAGCGCCTTCATGGTCGCCGACCGCATCGAAGTCGTCTCCCGCAAGGCCGGCGAAGACCAGGCCTGGCGCTGGATCAGCGACGGCAAGACCGGCTTTGAGATCGAGCCGGCCGAGCGCTCCGTCGCCGGCACCACCATCCTTCTGCACTTCAACGAGGAGGGCAAGCAATACGCCAACAGTTGGCGTCTCATGGAAGTCGTCAAGAAGTACTCCAACCACATCGCCTTCCCCATCTTCCTCACCTACGACAAGAGCCAGTGGAACGAGGCCGAGAAGAAGTCCGACAAGGTCCGCACCACCGAGCAGGTCAACGCCGCCAGCGCCCTCTGGCGCCGCCCCAAATCCGAGCTCACCGACGACGACTACAAGGAGCTCTACAAGTCCATCTCCGGCGACTCCCAGGACCCGCTCTTCTGGTTCCACACCCGCGCCGAAGGCAACCTCGACTACACCACCCTCTTCTACATCCCCGCCAAGGCCCCACTCGATCTCTATCAGGCCGAGTACAAGGTCGGCGTCAAGCTCTACGTCAAGCGCGTCTTCATCATGGACGACGCCAAAGAGCTTCTGCCGCCGTATCTCCGCTTCGTGCGCGGCATCATCGATAGCGAAGACCTCCCGCTCAACGTCAGCCGCGAGATCCTGCAACAGAATCGCGTCCTCACCAGCATCCGCACCGCCAGCGTCAAGAAGATCCTCTCCGAGCTCAAGAACATCGCCGAGAACCAGCCTGAAAAATATCTGGAGTTCATCGCCGAGTACAACCGTCCGCTCAAAGAGGGCCTCTACAGCGACTACGCGAACCGTGAACTGCTCCTCGATCTCATCCGCTTCAAGAGCACCAAGGTTGAAGGTCTCACCAGCCTCGCCGACGTCAAAACCCGCATGAAGGCTGGCCAGAAGAGCCTCTACTACATCACCGGCGGCTCCGAGTCCCTCCTCCGCACCTCGCCTCTGCTCGAGATCTACAAGAAGAAAGACATCGAAGTCCTCATCCTCGACGACGAGGTCGATGAGATCGTCTTCTCTGGCGTCGACAAGTACGCGGACATCGACCTCAAGGCCATCAACAAGGCCTCGACCAGCGACGACCTCAAGGACGAAACCGCCGCCGAAGCCGACAGCGCCGAAGCTCTCAAGCCTCTGCTCGAAAAACTTAAGGCCACACTCGGCGATCGCGTCAAGGATGTGCGCGCCTCCGTCCGCCTCGCCGACAGCCCCTCCTGCATCGTCACCGACGAAGAAGAACCCTCGCCGCAGCTTCTGCAAATGCTCCGCGCCATGGGCCAGAAGGACATCCCCACGCCCAAGCCAACCCTCGAGATCAACCCCGATCACGAGATCGTCAAAAAACTTCTGGGCCGCTCCGATGACTCCGTAACCCAGGATGCCGCATGGCTGCTCTTCGATCAGGCCCTGCTCATGGAAGGCGTTCCGCTGCCTGACCCCGCCGCCTTCGTGCAGCGCCTCAACCGCGTGCTAACACACTCGATTTAAACTCTGCGGCGGCTGCGAATCCTCGCAGCCGCCGCACAAGCAAAGTATCAACATTATCGTTCGCCGCACGCCTAGCGCAGCCGGATCACAATCCCGATCCCAATCTGCTGCATCTCCTCGCTGTAGCCATTGAACGCCGACCCGATCTTGCCGCCGCCGTACTCCAGCCGTGCGTCGATGCGCGGTGCCAGCGTGTAATCCAGCCCAATCTGTATCTGGTACGCAAAGCTCGTTGAGCGCGACGCATAGCGTCCATAGTTCGTGCTCGCTCCGCCAATCTCGGCCTGCAGATACGGGCTGAACTGCACCGCATGGCTGAACAGCGCGACGCGTCCGCCCACCAGCCCGCTGCGCAACTGGTTCCCATACTGGGTGCTTCCGGAGCTCGACTCGATCACATACCGCCCATCGCCGCCGAACCGCACCGGCCCCAGCCTCGCCAGCGTGTCATAAAACCCAAACGTCCCGCCATACGCTGAATAGCTGTTCTGCAGCACCAGCGACCCGCTTCCCGAATCCACCGACCCCAGGTAGCCGCCGCTGCCCATCGCATAAATCCCCATTTGTGCCCGCGCGCTCACGCAGCCAGCACCCATCGCCAACATCAACAATCCAGCCCAAAGTCTCCCCAAGAAACACCTCTGCGTGCAGCTTAGCGGGGTAACGTTACCGCTGATAATAGCAAGCCAGATTCCTCCCGCCTGCACATCCACGCCATCCCCGCCTCAGGACTAGATCACGCGGCTGTGTTTATACCCTTCCGCGTTCAGCGAGCTCAGCAACTCCTCCACCTGTTCGCGACCCCGCGTCTCCATCGTAATGTCGATCACCGTATCTCCCAGGTTCACCCCGTAGTACGCCCGGTTATGCAGCGTATCCACAATGTTGGCGCGGTGCCTCGCAATCAACTGCGTCAGGTCCGCCAGCGCTCCCGGCTTATCCAGCAGGTGAATCCGCAACCGGATCAAGCGTCCATCCTGCACCAGGCCTCGCTCGATAATCCTGCTCAGCAGGGTCACATCGATATTGCCGCCGCACACCATCACCGCCGTCCGCATTCCCTCGGCCAGGCTTGTTCTTTGTTGCAGCAGCGACGCCAGCGCTGTCGCGCCCGCACCTTCCGCGAGCGTCTTCTCCCGTTCCAGCAGCGTCAGAATCGCACTCGCGATCTCGTCCTCATCGACGGTCACAATCTCGTCGACATACTTCTCCACCACAGGAAACGTAACGTCTCCCGCACGACGCACCGCAATGCCATCCGCAATCGTCGTTGCCGGCTCCAGCGTCACCGGATGGTGCGCCAGCACCGCATCCCGCATCGAAGGCAGCCGCGACGTCTGCACGCCAATCACGCGCACGCTCGGCTTGATCTCCTTCACCGCGCACGCAATGCCGCCAATCAGTCCGCCGCCGCCGATCGGCACCACCACGGCCTGCAGGTCTTCCACCTGCTCCAGCAGCTCCAGCCCAATCGTTCCCTGGCCCGCAATCACCAGCGGGTCGTCGAACGGATGGATAAACGTCATGCCCTGCTCTTCGCACAGCCGCGTCGCTTCCGTGCAGGCCTCGTCGTAGTTGCCACCATGCAGCACCACCTCGGCGCCAAATCCGCGCGTCGCCGTCACCTTCACCAGCGGCGTCGTCAGCGGCATTACGATCACCGCTCGAATCCCCCGCCGCGTCGCGTGGTACGCAACTCCCTGCGCATGATTGCCCGCGCTGGCCGCCACCACGCCTCGCTTCGCCTGTTCCGGCGACAGCATCGCAATCTTGTTCAGCGCTCCGCGTTCCTTGAAGCTGCCGGTCATCTGCAAATTTTCCAGCTTCAGAAAAACGCTCTGACCGGTCATGCGCGAAAGCATCTCCGACCGCGTACACGGCGTGCGATACACAGCACTGCCAATGCGCTCGCGAGCCGAAAGAATGTCCGTCAATGTCAGTGAAGTTGTCGTAGAACTCATTCTCTCTATCGTAATCCCTCGCGCTCTGCCGACTTCGTCCGCTCCTCTACCGTGAAAAATTCGTCTCCAGCTTCTCCTTATGCCGCTCCATCGCAAGCTCAATCAGCCGGTCAATCAGCTTCGGATACGCCACCCCACTCGCTGCCCACAGCTTCGGATACATACTGATCGAGGTAAACCCGGGCATGGTATTCACCTCATTCAGCACAATCTCAGCCGCTTTCCCCTTACGCGCCGGAGCCATCAAAAAGTCCACCCGTGCCAGCCCCGCACAATCGCAGGCCTTGAACGCTGCCACAGCCATCGCGCGAATCTTCTTCGCTTCTGCCGCACTCAACTTCGCTGGAATGATGCACACGCTCTCGTCCGGCCCGCTCAGTTCGTACTTCGCCTCGTAGTCATAGAACTCCTTCGCCGGAACAATCTCCCCCACCACGCTGGCCTCGGGCGTATCGTTGCCCAGCACGGCCACCTCCAGCTCCCGCGGCTTCACGCCCGGCCCGCCGACGCCCTGCTCAATCACAATCTTCCGGTCGAAACTCGCCGCCAGATCCATCGCCGCCGCCAGCTCTTTCCGCGCCTTCACTTTGCTGATCCCCACCGAACTCCCCAGGTTCGCCGGCTTCACAAACACCGGATACGCGAGCGCCTTCTCAACCACGCGCACGCACCGCTTCGAGTCCGTCCTCCACTCACTGCGCAGCAGCGTCACATGCGGCGTCAGCGGCAGCCCCGCGGCCACAAACATCCGCTTCATCGCGTCTTTATCCATCGCCGCCGCCGAGCCCAGCACGCCCGACCCCACATACGCAATATCCGCCAGCTCAAACAGCCCCTGCACCGTGCCATCCTCGCCAAAGGTCCCATGCAGCACCGGAAACACCACATCCAGCCCGGTTCCCGACCCCGGCTCTGCCGCCGCCGTCACAATCGACAGCCCTGCCTCCCGTCCGGCGTCGCTCGCACCCGCGCCCTCCGCCGCTCCATCTCGCAGCAGAGCCCGCGCCGCACCACTCTGCAGCCAGCGCCCCTCCTTCGTAATCCCCAGCTCGACGACCTCATACTTCTTCCTGTCGATCGCCTGCAAAATCGAT
>JAJZFE010000381.1 GCA_021798655.1 Acidobacteriota bacterium
TCCTGTCGCCAGCGTGTACGTCACGCCACGCTTGAAGATCAGGTCCACATCCATCAGCCGGTAGCGCACAATCGCCCAGCTGAAGGTCAGCGGCAGCAGGATCAGGCTCAGCGAGGCCACCGTGCCCAGGGCCTGCGGCGCATTCAGGTTCAGCACGAACGGCACAACGTACAGTGCGGTGAAGGGCAGCACCGTCAGCAGCGTTCCGCGCGAGAGCCACTTCAGCTGCTGGCGCTGCAGCGGCTGCTCCTCCGCGTGGTAGCGCACCCAGAAGATGACCGCCGCCACAATGTAGTAGCTCGCCAGGTATACGTAGTCGATCTGGTCCAGCCGATGCTTCAGCAGCTCGGTGGACGACCAGTGCGTCACCCACAGCACGCGCATCCCCACCAGTACCGCGCCCGGAAGGTAGAGCAATCCGTACAGCAGCCGGCGTCCGCGTCCCGGGCGCTCCACCGTGAAGCCCAGCGCGAAGTGCAGGAACAGCGCCGGCTGCAGCGCCATCGCAATCACGTTGCCGGCCAGGATCACGTCGTCCAGACCGTCCAGGATCCCCGTGTACTGGAAGCCGTACAGCACGAATGACACCAGGCAGAATACGTAGAAGTGCGTGGACTTCGGGGCCGTCCAGCGGCGCAGCAGTACATACAGCCCGATGCACAGGTACACCAGCGCAATCAGCCGCAGCACCTGGTAGTCCGTGCGATCGGTGGGGATGAGGTACACCGATGCGGGAATCGTATTCAGCTTCTGCTGTCCGGCGACCGTCGTCCGGCGCAGCAGCGTGTACACCGCCGGCTGGTACACGCCGGTGCGCTCGATCTCGCGCTCGGCTGTCGCGAGGCGGCGAATCGGCACATCCGCAATCGCCGTCAGGATGTCTCCGCGGCGAATGCCAGCCTTCTCGGCGGGCGAGTCCGGCGGAACCAGGTACGCCTGCAGGCCCCCCGCGGCCTCCACCCAGCGCGCTCCATCCGTCGGCTGAACGTACGATCCTTCCTGCACGAAGTTGGCAATAGCCAGCCCCACCGCCGCCAGCGTAAACACGGCGAGGACCAGTGCCAGTAATCGGGTTTGCGATTCACTCTTCATGGAGATCTCGCTTCGTACAGCCATTCGTTGCCAGAGATGAAACCGGTTCAATAGCGTCAGTATGCACGTTAAAGGCCAAAAGGAAGTATTCCAGAAAGTGAACAAAATCCTGAATACCGATCAAGCCTAACTGCTGGGAAACCTCGCAGTATACCGCAAATCATAGGTGAATCCATAAAATAGAAGCATCGTGTTCCATACGCAAACGGCGACTCGTTGGTTCACTCGCTGGTTGAAGGATGGAGCAACATCGTTTGCCTTGTGCCTTTTCGCAGTCTCCGTTTGACGGCTCAGCTTGACCAATTCCGGCCAAGCGAGTGTGATGGTGGGGCGATAGAATCGCTGTCCGCAGGGGGCCAGGGGTACGCTTCGTCCTCTCTGCTGCTCCGTCGTCACCACTCCAGCCATTTGCCGTAAGACTCTCTGAATCCGGTGTCCGTTATCCCTTCCAAAGCGATCCTCTCCAAGACCATCACCGTCGCCAACGTTCGGCTGCACTATCTGGAGGTGGAGGCTGCTCCGGGCTCGTCGCAGCCGCCGCTGCTGCTGCTGCACCAGTTGCTGGCCACGGCCGAGACGCTGACACCGCTGATCGAGCACCTGCCTGGCGACCGCCGCATCCTCGCGCTCGACCTGCTCTCTGCCGAGCCGTCCTCTGGCAGCCTCGATCTCCGCTCGCAGGCTCTCGGCGAGCTGGTTGCCGGGTTTGTGGACGCGGTTGGCCTGGCCGAGCCGGTGGTCATCGGCCACTCGCACGGCGGCACGCTGGCGCTCTGGCTGGCGACCATGCCGGCGGTTGGCGTTCGCGGCCTGGTGCTGCTCTCGCCGGCGCATCCGTTTGCGGGCTACCGCGCGCACGTCGTCGCGTTCTACCTCACGCGCTGGGGACGCTTCCTCGCGCTGCGCATTCCGCTCGCTCCCAGCCGGATGATCCTGTGGGCGTACAATCAGGCCGCGGGCACGGGCCGCATCACGCTCGCGCACCTGAAGCCGCATCTGCGCGTCCTGCGCAACAGCCGCTCGCTCAAGCGGGTGCTGGAGATCCTGCGCACCTGGGAGGACGATATGACGCTGCTGCGCCGCGTCCTGGTCGCGCAGCCCATCGCGCAGCCTGCGCTGGTGCTGTGGGGAGACCTGGACTCGGTGGTTCCCATCACGTCCGCTGTGCTGCCCAACGTGGGCCACCTGCTGCCCGAGGAGGCTCCCGAACTCTGCGCCGAGAACGTCAACGGATGGCTTGAGCAGCTCCACTCGGGGAGAGTCGAGCGGTCGTCGCACGAGGCCAGGGAAGAACCTGCGCTCTCGACCCGAGGCTGAAGGAGGGCGGCTCCCGCGTACCCCCCTCCCCCCCCTATGCCGAGGGCTTGATCTCTGAAATCAACAAGTTACGAGGCTCGGTGGCTGCAAAATATTGATTGCAGAAATTTTACGGGCAAAATATTCATAATATTGGGGTTAGCGGCGATGTGGCTGTAAGGTGTTGATTGCAGAAGTGTTGTGGCTAAAATATTCAAAACGTTTGGGTTAGGGGTGGTTTCGTTTGGAGGGGTCGTCGGGCCACGATGCAGATTCCTCCGCTGCGCTGCGGAATGACAAGACGGTGGGCGTGCGAGGGGTGGGTGGGTTTGGGTGTTCGGTTGGCCCGTTGGCCCGTTGCCGGTTGGCCCGTTGCCGGTTGCCAGTTCTCAGTTCTCAGTTCTCAGTTCTGAGTTCTCGAATCTCGAATCTCGCATCTCGTATCTCGTATCTCGTATCCCAGTGCTTCCCCTATTTCTATTGTAGCCAGTGCGGTGGGGTGAATGTGTTTTTTGTTTTGAGGGGGTAAGTGGTTTCAGGAGAATGGGTTACGGGTTTTGGGTGCGGGGTTGGGGGTTGACATGGGGAGTTTGGCTGGAAGATCGCGAAATTAATATTGTGGCGGGATAAATTCACGTACTCTTCATACAGCGGCGCTGGCTCCGACCAGGCGCGCGATACCACACCGCAGGGAAGCAGCCACCATGCCTGAACGCCGTCATCTCTCTCTCGACGGCCTGAACCTCTCGTATCTCGAAACCGGGACCGCGACCGAGGGGAGGCCGACACTTGTACTGCTGCACGGCCTGATGGGCTCGGCGGCGACGTTTTTGCCGTTTTTGCGCGAGCTGGGCGACGACCTCCACGTGATCGCGCTGGACCTGCCCGGCTCCGGGCTGTCTGAGCGGCGCGCCGACCTGGCGGCGGATCTGAAGTCGACCACGGCGTGCGTGGCCCGGTTTCTCGACGTGCTGGGTCTGCACAAGCCGATCCTGCTGGGCCACTCGCACGGCGGCGCGATTGCGCTGCGGCTGGCGGCCAAGTTTCCGGAGCGGATCACGTCGCTGGCGTTGCTGGCGCCCGCGCATCCGTTCTTTGTGGAGGCCAACCCGACGGTCCGGTTCTATCTTTCGCTGCCCGGCCGGCTGCTGGCCTACGCGATGCCGTGGTTTCCGCAGTGGGTGCAGATGATCGGCCTGCGGCGGATGGCCGGCCCGCAGAGCTGGGATACGCCGGAGCGCCTGCAGCCCTATCGCGAGAACCTGCGCACGCCGGGCACCATCGCGCATCTGCTGAAGCTGCTGCGGACGTGGAACGACGACATGGCCTCGCTGGGCCGGCTGCTGCGCAAGCCGCTCTCCACGCCGGCGCTGGTGCTGTGGGGCAGTGCGGACCGCGCGGTCCCGGTCTATACGGCCAGCGAACTCTGCGCGCGGCTGCAACAGGCGCAGCTGCATGTGCTGGAGGGCATTGGCCATCGCCCGGCCGAAGAGACTCCCGCGCAGGTGGCCGCGCTGGTGCAGCAGCTGGTGCTGTCGGCGACCGCAGCGCGGCGGCCTCAGGCTGGCTTCAAGCCGAAGGTCTCGCCGATCCATCCGCGGATCTCGCCGCTGAGCACGTCGAGCTTCGAAGCCGGCGACTGAGCCGTGCCGGCGAAGAAGTGGTCTGCGCCGGCGACCCACACGAGTTTGCGCGGCGGGGGCACGGCGACCAGCATTCCTTCCAGCGCGCCCATCGGCGCATACGCGTCGTGATCGCCGCAGACGAAGAGCTTGGGGACGCTGCCGCAGGCGGGCAGAAACTCGTAGGTGTAGTCGCGGCCCTCGGCGCGCACCGGCAATCCCAGACCGATGAGTCCCTGGACGCGCGCATCGCCGCAGCAGGCGCGCAGGCCGACGTTCGATCCGAAGGAGAAGCCGGCAAAGAGCACCGGCAGACGGTACTGCCGGTCGAGCCAGTCGAGCGCCGCGCGCACGTCGTCGATCTCGCCGGGGCCTCCGTCGTGCCGGCCTTCGCTGAGGCCCACGCCGCGAAAGTTGAAGCGCAGCACGGGCAGGCCAAAGCTGGCGAACGCCTTGGCCGTGTGGTAGACCACCTTGTTGTGCAGGGTGCCGCCGCCGAGCGGATGCGGATGCGCCACCAGCGCGGCGTAGAGCGCGTCCTCGCGGCCGGTGTTCAGCACGGCTTCCAGCCGCCCTGCGGGACCGCGCAGGTCCTCCACCGCGACCACCTTCGACCGAAACTCCATGCGGCAACTCCTCCAGTGATTCCTGCGAGCTATTTCTGCGAGCGATTCCTCTCACTATTGTGCCCCAATCAAAATCCACGTTGCGGGGCGGTGCTATCGTACGTCATGCGAACGCTTCTGCTGCTGCTTCTGTTGACGATGCCTGCCTGCGCGCTGCTGACGACGCCGGTCCGCGCGCAAGCGCCTACACGCACGAGCATGGATCGCGACCTGCTGGACGTCTCTGTCGATCGCCTGCATCAGCTCTATCGCGAGCATCGCTACACGGTGACGCAGGTGGTGCAGTGGCACCTGGACCGCATCGCGCGCTACAACGGGATCTACCGCTCGGTGCAGACGCTGGAGGCGCAGAGCGCGCTGGCGACCGCGGCCCGCGAGGACGCCGCAGCGAAGCAGCCGGGCTTCCATCCCGGCCTGCTGTGGGGCGTCCCGATCGTGACGAAGGCGAACACCAGCGTGCAGGGCCTGACCACGACGGACGGCTGGCGTGGGTACATGCTGCCGGGCCACGAGCTGACGGCGTCGCGCGACGCGACGATTGTGACGCATCTTCGTGCTGCGGGAGCGGTGCTGATCGGCGTGACCAACATGCCGGACTTCGCGGCCTCGGACACGAACCGCTCGACCGCGTTCGGCCGCACGGGCAACGCGTATGACGTCCGCTTCTCGCCGGGCGGCTCGTCGGGCGGCACTGTCACCAGCGTCACGTCCAACGAGGCTGTGCTGGGCAACGGCACGGACACGGGCAACTCCATCCGGATGCCGGTTGCCACCAGCAACCTGGTGGGCATCTTTCCGACGCGCGGGCTGGTCTCGATTGCGGGCATCGCGCCGCTCGACTGGCAGCTGGACAACACGGGACCGATCGCGCGCAGCGTTGCGGATGCGGCGATTGCGCTGACTGTGATGGCCGGCGAAGACCCGCTCGACCCGGTCACGCGGGGCTCTGCGGCGAGGGCCCAGCCGGGGCCGTACACGCAGTACCTGAAGCCCGGCTCGCTGCGGGGTAAACGCTTTGCGGTGCCGGCGTTCATCCTCGATGGCGACAACACGGTGTTTCAGGGCGTGTGTCCGAGCGCGACGCCCGCGCAGTTCGACAAGGCGGTGAAGGACGCGCGCCTGCCGCTGCAACCCGAGACGCGCGCAGCCTTTCTCGCCGCAGTCGAAGAGCTGCGCGCCGCCGGTGCTACCGTGCTCATCGAGCCGAGCATTCTGCCCGATGCGTTCGCCGACGCGGCCTCGCACATTTGCACGCTGCCCTTTCTGCGCGAAGGCACGGACAACTTTCTGGGCACGTTCGGGCCGGCGCAGTACCACTCCGCGGCTGAGTATCTGAAGGCCACCGGCTCGCCCATTCCCGCCGTCATCATCGGCGGCGAGCAGGCGGGGATGTCCAACACGGTCGGCATCCGGCAGGCCACGCTGGCCGATACGGCCGTCGCCGAGGCGAGCTTCCTGAGTGCGAAGCGCCAGGTGATGGCGTTGTACATGGCAGAGCTTGATCGGCTGCATCTGGACGGCTTTGTCTACCCGGCCGCGCAGATGCCGCCGCCCGACGAGACCATGCCGCAGGACGGCACCCTCAGCGGCGGGCCGCACTCGGCGACGGGCTGGGTGAACATGCTCGGCGTGCCGGCGATCAGCATTCCTGCAGGCTTCTACGCCGACGGTCTGCCGTTCGGCATCGAGATCAGCGCGCGGCCGTGGCACGACGGCGACCTGATCAGCTATGCCTTCGACTACGAGCAGCATACGCACCACCGCCGCCCGCCTGTGCTCGTGGAGCGCGGCCTGCTGCCGACGGCTGCGCAGCCGCCGAAGCCGTAGTCATCGGCAGGTCTACGCACGTCGGTTATCCTGAGCAGGATGATCGATCCCATCCAACTCACCCGCCAGCTCGTTGACATCGAATCGACCACGTACCACGAGGCCCCGGCCGGGGAGTTTCTGGCGAGCTATCTCGACGCGCTCGGGTACGTCATCACGCGCCAGCCCGTGCCGCATCCGGACGCGGCGACGCCCGGCGCAGGCCCGCAGCACGGCAGCATGGAGCCGCGCTTCAACGTCTACGCCGTGCCCCGCGAGCTGGCCGAGCAGGGAAGCGTGCCGACACTCGTGTTCTCCACGCACATGGACACGGTTCCGCCGTTCCTGGGGGCCTGTCGCGAAGATGCGACGCACCTGCATGGCCGCGGCACCTGCGACGCGAAGGGCATCATCGCCGCGCAGATCGCCGCCGCCGAGCAGTTGCGCGCGCGGTCTGTCTCTGTCGGCCTGCTGTTTGTTGTCGGCGAGGAGCGCGACTCCGCCGGTGCGAAGGTTGCCAACGATATTGCTGCGACGTGGTCTGTGAAGCCGCGCTTCCTCATCAACGGCGAGCCCACGGACAACCGCCTGGCGCTTGCGAGCAAAGGCGCTCTGCGCGTCGAACTGTTTGCGCACGGCCGCGCCGCGCACTCGGCGTACCCGGAGCTTGGCGAGTCGGCGATCGACAAGCTGCTCGGCGCGCTGCATGACATTCAGGCCCTGCCGCTGCCGATCATCGAAGGCATCGGCGACTCGACACTGAACGTGGGCCTG
Organism: Acidobacteriota bacterium; assembly: GCA_021798655.1. Next base: position 7,217 of record JAJZFE010000381.1, read on the forward strand.
ATCTCCGGCGGCCGCGCGCCGAACGTGATCGCGGACAAGGCCGAAGCGCATCTGCTGATCCGCCTGGTCGGACCAGCGGAGGAGACCAAGGCCGCTATCGTCGCGGCGGCGGCGGGCCGCTGCGCGGTGGTGTTCTCGCTCGAACTGCCCTTTGTGCAGATGCGCGCGTTCCCCGGCTTCGAGACGATGGTGGCGAAGTTCACCACGGACATCCCCGCGCTGACGCACTGGGGCGAGCCGTTTCTGCTGGGGCCGGGCAGCATCCACGTCGCGCACACGCCGGCCGAGACGATCGCCAAACAGGAGCTGCTCGACTGCGTGACGCTGTACGTGAACCTGGCAACGAAGCTGATGCCGTAACCGCCGCATCGTGCGGAGCAAACGCCGAGGGCTCCTGCGCGCAGGAGCCCTCGATCGCGAACGGTGGATGACTACTGGACGGTGATGTTCAGCGGAGCCGCGTTGTCGGCACCGTTGAACGTGATGGACAGAGTCTGCGCGCCTGTGGGCGTGCCTCCAACCGGCGTTGGTGCCGGTGCGTTGGTGCCTCCGGAACAACCGGAGAGCGTGGCCATCGCGCCGGTGCTGGCGATCACAACGAGAGCCAGCGCGAGACCGCGGCAGACGAGTCCCAGCTTCCGCTTGCGCGCGAACCAGAGCCATGCAAACGCAACGGTCAGGGTGCCCAGCCATGCGCCGGTATCCAGGCCTGCCGACCTCACGGCCGCATGCGGTGCGGTTGTCTGGATGGTGATGACGCTGGTTTGCGCGGCGGTGGCGTTGGTCGCGCTCCAGGTCAGCGAGGTGGGAACGAAGCTGCAGGTGATGTTCGCGGATGTGCCGTTGCAGCCGAAGGCAAGTGTTCCTGAGTAGGGTGCGTTCGGAGTGATGGTCATGCTCGTGGTGCCAGAGCTGCCGAGCGAAATCAGGACCGGGTTGGGAGTGTAGGAGACGGTGAAGGATGCGGTCACGATCGTCTCGGTGAATGCGGCGGAGACGGCCGTGCCGTAGTTGCTGTCGCCGCCGTAGCTGGCGGTGATGGTGTGCGTGCCGGCGGCGAGTGAACTGGTGGAGAACGTTGCGACTCCACTGCTGATGGTGCCCGTTCCAATCGTCGCCGTTCCATCGAGGAATGTCACCGTGCCGGTAGGCGCAGCCGACGCGCTGCCGGCGACGGTCGCCGAAAACGTTACGCTATAGCCGGTGGACGCCTTCGGAGCAGAGCTGGTGAGCGTGACCGTGGGTACGGGATTGCTGACGACCTCGGTCACTGCGGACGAGACGGCGCTGGCAAACGTGGTATCGCCGCCGTAGCTGGCCGTGATGGGATAACTGCCGGCCTTGGGGAAGGTGGTGCTGTAGGTGGCAACACCGCTGCCGTTGAGGGTTCCGGTGCCCAGCGTGGCTGTTCCGTTGAGGAAGGTGACGGTGCCGGTGGGTGTGCCGTTGGCGCCGGCGGCGGTGGCCGTGAAGGTGACGCTGGTTCCGGTGGTGACGGCGGCGTTGGAGGTGGCCAGGCTCAGCGTTGCGGCGACCGGCGTGTTGATGGTGAGCGTGACGGCGGTGGTGGTGTCGACGTCGTAGTTGGCGT
>JAJZFE010000290.1 GCA_021798655.1 Acidobacteriota bacterium
ACTTACTCATCTGAACCCTGTCGACATGCTGATTCTCGCGCTCTACTTCGGCGTGGTCATCTTCATCGGGTTCTACGTCAAAGGCTCCACGAACACCAGTGAGGAGTTCTTCCTCGCCGGCCGTGAGATGACCGCCTGGATCGCTGGCCTCAGCTTCGTCTCGGCCAATCTGGGGTCGCTGGAGCTGATGGGCTGGGCCGGCTCAGCGTACCAGTACGGCATTCTGGCCATGCACTGGTATTGGATTGGCGCGATTCCTGCAATGCTCTTTCTCGGCATTGTGATGATGCCGTTTTATTACATCTCGAAGACGCATTCGGTTCCCGGCTACCTGCAACTGCGCTTCGGTGAGGGGGCCCGCGGTCTCAGTGCCATATCCTTCGCGCTGATGACCATCTTCATGTCGGGCGTGAACATGTACGCCATGGCCGTGGTGATGCAGACCGTGCTCGGCTGGAACATGACGGTGTCGATCTGGGCTGGCGCCGTGACGGTAGGCATCTACGTCATGCTTGGGGGGCTGCGCTCGGCCATCATCAACGAGGTGCTTCAGTTCATCCTCATCTGGGCTGGCGCTGCTCTCATTCCAATTCTCGGGTTGATCGAAGCTGGCGGTTGGACGCAGTTGAAGATCAACATCGCCCACAACGTCGGCAATGCGAACTACACGCACATGTGGTCCACGCTGGGGCACTTCAAAGACAATCCGATGGGCATCAACTGGATCGGCATCGTCTTCGGTCTCGGTGCCATCATCAGCTTTGGCTACTGGACGACCGACTTCCTGGTGGTGCAGCGTGTGCTCTCGGCCAACAACCTCCGCTCGGCGAAGATGGCTCCCGTGATCGGTGCGGCCTTCAAGATGGCAGTGCCGCTGATCGTCATCGTGCCCGGACTGATCGCGCTCGGTCTCATCAACCACACGACTGGCCAGCCGATGTTCCATCTGGTGCCGGCCGATGTAGCCAAGGTGACAGGGCAGCAGTCGTACGATGAGGTGCTGCCGCTGATGCTGATTCGCTACTGTGGTCCAGGCCTGCTGGGTCTCGGCATCACGGCGCTGGTGGCGGGCTTCATGTCCGGCATGGCCGGAAACGTCAGCGCGTTCTCCACCGTGTGGACATACGACATCTACGGTGCGTACATGAACAAGAAGGCAGCCGACAAACACTACGTCTTCATGGGCCGGATGTCCACCGTGGTGGGGATGCTGATCTCCATCGGCACGGCCTATCTGGTGATGCGTTCGGCGTCCATCATGGACTTTGTGCAGGCGTTGTTCAGCTTCTTCATCGCACCGCTGTTTGGCACCGTGATTCTCGGCATGATGTGGAAGCGGGCAACGGCCGCGGGTGGATTCTGGGGCCTGCTTGCGGGAACGGCTTCGTCCATCAGCATGTTCTTCTACACCAGCACCGGCACAGCCGCGCAGAAGGCTCACGCCCTTTCGCAGATCGCGCTCTCTGCGGACGCGCAGCCGATGGCCGAGAATATGTTCCGTGCGCTGTGGAGCTGGATCATCTGCGTGCTCGTGACAGTGCTTGTCAGCCTCGTCACCAAGCCGAAGAGCGAGGCTGAGCTGGATGGCCTGGTCTACGGTGCGACGGTGATCCCGCACGACGGAGCGACGACGATCTGGACCAAGCCTGTGTTCTGGGCCTCGATCGTTGCGCTGGTCTTCGTCGGTCTCAACCTCGTCTTCTTCTAACTCGTTTATACCCGCATGAACGGCGGGCAGGAGGTTACACCATGGCAGAGGGTACCGGTCGCGGAGAGATGCTCTCCATCTGGTTCTTCGTCGGCGTTATGACATTGGCATACGGCGTTGTGTTACTGCCGTATGGTGCATGGGAGTGGCTTGGCGGTCACGAGGCCAATACTGTGCTGCACGAGCTGCATCCCACGTTCTGGTGGGGCCTGCTGCTCACGGCGTTTGGTCTGTTCTACACACTGCGGTTTCGTCCGCGCGCAGAGGATGTGAACAAGGCGTAGTTGCTTCGGCTCATCGTCATCAGCAGCAGCAGGATTCCAAGGGAGACAAGCGACCGATGTTTTTGGGTGTTGATGTAGGAACTGGAGGCACTCGCGCCGTCCTGGTAGAGCGTGAGGGACAGGTGCTGTTCTCCGAGTCGACCGAACATGCGCCGATTCACTCGGCTCACATTGGCTGGGCGGAGCAGGATCCGGACGACTGGTGGCGTGCGGCGCAGGCCTCGATGGGCGCGGTGATGAAGGCCGCAGCCAAGGCAGGACACGCGGTTGAATCGGTCGGATTGACGGGCCAGATGCACGGCTGCGTGATGCTGGACGCGGAGGGCAACGTATTGCGTCCGGCGCTGATCTGGTGCGACCAGCGCACGCAGCCGGAGTGCGACTGGCTGACGGACACGATCGGGTACGAGAGACTCATCGAGCTGACGTGCAATCCTGCGCTGCCCAACTTCACGTTGACCAAGCTGCTCTGGGTGCGAACGCATCAGCCGGAGATCTTCGCGAAGATTGCGCATGTGCTTTGCCCCAAAGACTATGTGCGTCTGCGGCTGACCGGCGAGTATGCCATCGACATGCAGGAGGCCTCGGGCACGCTGCTGCTCGACGTTACCCACCGTCGCTGGTCGCAGGAGGTTGCCGACGCGTCGGGCATCCCGATGGATTGGCTGCCGCGGCTCTTCGAGGGGCCCGAGGTCTGCGGCCGCATCACGCCGCGGGCTGCGGCCGCTACGGGTCTTGCTGCCGGAACGCCCGTGGTTGCTGGAGCGGGCGATCAGGGTGCGGGCGCCGTGGGTATGGGGATCCTGGCACCGGGTTCGGTCTCGGCGACCATTGGGACTTCCGGCGTGGTCTTTGCGGCTACGTCTGCGCCGACCAGGGATGCGAAGGGCAGGCTGCACACGTTCTGCCATGCTGCTCCGGGCATCTGGCATGTGATGGGTGTGACAAACGGAGCGGGGTTGAGCTTCCGCTACTTCCGCGACACCTTCGCGCCGCACCTCAGCTACGACCAGCTCACGGCGCTGGCTGCGGCTGTCCCTGCAGCGTCGGACGGCATGTTGTGGACGCCGTACCTGTTCGGCGAGCGGACACCGCATCTGGACCCGAACGCGCGCGCGGCGTTTGTCGGCATTACCGCGTCGCACACGCTGGGACACTTTGTACGTGCGGTGCTGGAGGGCGTGGCGTTCAGCCTGAAGGATACGTTCACACTCTTCGAGGAGCTGCACATTCCCGTCGGGTCGATCCGTCTGGGCGGCGGCGGCGCGCGCAGTCCGCTGTGGCGGCAGATTCAGGCGGACGTGTACGGACATGCCGTTGAGCGGCTTGAGGCCGAAGAAGGCGGAGCATTTGGCGCGGCGCTGCTGGCGGGCACCGGCGTGAATGCCTGGCCGAGCGTGCAGGCAGCGTGCGCGGCGACGATTCGTGCCGCGGAGGTGATTGAGCCTGCAGCCGCAGAGGTCATGCAGCGCGCGTATCCGAAGTACAGACGCGTGTATCCTGCTCTGCGCGAGGCTGGCGCGGAGTAAGCGGCTGCGCTGGAGTCAGCGGCTGCGCTGGAGTAAGAGGCTGCGCTATTGCACGGCAGGCTTCGATCTGCCCCAATCGAAGCGTCGACCGAGGATGCCTTTCACGATCCAGTGATCGGTGGCTGCGGTTGGTCCGATTCCGACGCCGAAGTTGATCTCCCACTTCGGCGAAACATTCAGGTCCGTGACGGCGAAGAGCTGCTGCTGCTGGTCATGGACGCCGCAGGGAGAGACGACGTTGCAGTAGTCGGCGTAGTACTCGAAGCCGGCGTTGACGACCTTGGTGAAGTCGTAACCGACCTTTGCGGCCGGGGAGAAGCCGAGGCCCTGGTTGACGTCGGGGCCGTGCCAGGTGCGTTCCAGCGCGGGGTTGAAGGCGAGGTACCAGCGACCGAGCTGCTTGTCCACGATGGGGCGAATCTCCCAGGTCCAGGTATCGGGCGAGTAGACCGCGCGCTGGTAGCCGACCTCGGTGGAGAGGCTGACTCCGACAGGCCAATGCCAGCTGGGCGGAACGCGCACGCGCGGCCGGATGTGGTCGCCGACCCATTGCACACCGTGGCCGTTCTGCTCGCTGGTGAAGACGTAGAAGCCGACTTCGGACCAGTCGGTGATGCCTTCGGTCAGTTCCAGCGTCTCGTGTTCCTGGTGGTTGGTCGGGTAGACGCGGTCGATGATGTTCTTCTGCCCATCGGGCGTGAAGTTGGAGTGGAGTTCGACCATCAGGTTCTTCGGCGCGACGGTCTCCGAGCCGTAGACCTGAATCTCGTAGTTCCCCTGCGCGCGCAGAGAGCTGCAGCCCAGCAACGCAAGCCCAAACAACCCAATCGACAGCCAAGTCTTCATCATCCGCATCTCTCAAGCATAACGAAACCATTCTCTGGTACAGCCGTTGAAGTGGAGCAGGTGATGACAATGCGGTCATCCTGCGAAGGGATCGTTGATGAGGAGCGCGATCCCAGGGGTTTGCGTTGCGTGCGGCGAAACTGTGTTCGTGTAGCTAGAGACGTTGGCAGCGTGCCGGAAGGACGCAGCGCGATGCGATGATGGCTGAAGAATGTTTCTTGCCGTTACAGACTGCGAGTGGATCGAGCAGCGCGCGCGGGCCGCGGGGTTTGACGCGGCGGGTGTGGCTGCTGTGGCCGGCGCGGACGACTCCGCGGAGCGGTTCTCGGCGTGGATTGCGGCGGGCAACGCGGGCGAGATGGAGTACCTGAAGCGTGCCGATGATCGTGGTGCGTTGGTGCGAGCCGATCTGCGGCGGTCGATTCCGTGGGCGCAGTCGGTGATCGTCTGCGCGGTGAACTACAACGCGGACGCGCCGCGCTCGGTGGAGCCGACCGGGCCGGGCCGGGGCTGGATTGCGCGGTATGCGTGGAGCGGCAAGACGGGCGAAGCGAAGTACATGGGCAGCGACTACCACGAGGTGCTGCTGGTGCAGCTGCGCGCGGTGGAGGCCGAACTGCGGCAACGCTATCCGGGCAGCGAGACGCGCTGCTACGTCGATACCGGGCCGCTGCTGGAGCGCGACTACGCGGCGCGCGCGGGCGTTGGGTGGATCGGCAGGAATACGTGCGTGATCCATCCGCAGCAGGGATCGTGGCTGCTGCTGGGCGTTGTCGTCACGTCGCTGGCGCTGGAGCCCGCAGCGGCGAGTGTGCCTGCGGCGGACCGCTGCGGCAGTTGTACGCGCTGCATCGACGCCTGCCCGACGGAGGCTCTGACGCCGAGGGGAGGCCCGCGGCAGATGGACGCTTCGCGGTGCATCGCGTACCTGACCATCGAGAAGAAGGGCAGCATCGCCGAGGAGCTGCGCGCGCCGATGGGAAGGCAGGTGTTCGGCTGCGACATCTGCCAGGATGTGTGCCCGTGGAACCGGCGCGCGCCGGTGGCTGTGGGCGGCGCTCTGCCTGCGCGGAGCGAGCTGGTGAATCCGTCGCTGGCGTGGCTCGCGGGGCTGGATGGTCCGGCGTTCAACCGGCTGTTCCGGCAGTCGCCGCTGGAGCGTACAGGCCGCAGGCGGCTGCTGCGGAACGTGGCTATCGCGATGGGCAACAGCGGCGAAGAGCGGTTCCTGGAGCAGCTCGATGCGTGGGCCGCAGGCGAGGACGCCGTCCTGGCCGAGGCCGCCGCATGGGCAGCGGCGCGGCTGCGTTCGGCTGGCTCCGAGGCTGCGGCCAAGTAGACTGGTTGCATGTCCCCTGACGAGATGAGCCTCTCCACCCACGCTGTTGCTGACGCAGAACCTGTGCTGGAAGCAGCCGAGCCGACGATCGCGCCGCCGCGCAAGCCGGTGCCTGCGCGCGTGGATCAATCGGGCACGTTGGAGCAGGTGAAGGCTCTGGCGCGCTACATGACGCGGACCGAGGTGCATACCTATGCGTTCTCGGTTGCGGCGCAGGTGATTCTGTCGCTGTTCCCATTTATCGTGCTGCTGCTGACGCTGGCGCAGCGAGTGTTCCACTCGACGCGGATGGTGGATGTGGTGGGCGAGATGATGACCAACTTTCTGCCCAACAACCAGGAGTTTGTGATGCGGAACATGCGCGCGCTGGCGTTCGCGCATACGCAGACGCGCGTGTTTTCGGTGGTGATGCTGCTGGTGACGGCGACGGGCGTGTTTCTGCCGCTGGAGGTGGCGCTGAACAGCGTCTGGGGGGTGCAGAAGAACCGGTCGTACCTGGCCAATCAGGTGGTGTCGCTGGGGCTGGCGCTGGGTGTGGCGCTGCTGGCGATGGCGTCGATTGCGCTGTCGGCGGCGCAACGGTCGATCCTGGCGTGGCTGTTCATCGGGCATACGGACAACTTCGTCTTCGACTTCCTGGGCGACAGCTTCCTGAAGATCTGCGCCGGCGGGGCGAGCATCGGACTGTTCTTCCTGATCTACTGGGGGCTGCCGAACCGGAAGATTCCGGCGCGGGCGGTGCTGCCGACGGCGATCGTGATGGGCATCCTGTGGGAGGTTGCGAAGTACCTGTACATCCTGGCGCTGCCGCACCTGGACTTCCGGGCGGTGTATGGGCCGTTTGAGGTCTCGGTGGGGCTGATGATGTGGGCGTTCCTCTCCGGTCTGCTGCTGCTGGGCGGAGCGTACGTCTCGGCCACGCGGCAGGCGCTGCGGGAGACGCGCAAGGCAGACCTGGAGCGCGAGGCCGGGGCGTGACCGGTACCCCCCCCTCCCCCCCTATCGAAATGACTTGATCTCTGGAATCAACGAGTTACGGGGTGTTGTGGCTGCAAAATATTGATTGCAGAGATTTTACGGGCATAATATTCAAAACATTGGGGTTAGCAGGGGGTGGGGCTGGTTCTCAGTTCTCAGTTCTCAGTTGTCAGTTCTCAGTTGCCGGTTTGCCCGTTGCCCGTTTTGAGTTCTCACGTCTCGAATCTCAGTGTTTCCCCTACTTCTATTGTAGCCAGTGGGGTAGGGAGAATGTGTTTTTCGTTTGGAGACGGTAAGTTGTTTTGCAGGAATGGGTTACGGGTTTTGGGTTAGGGGTTGGGGGTTGACAGGGGGAGTTTGGCCAGAAAAACGCGAAAGATTGTTGCGGGGGGCTTCAGTGGGTGGGGAGGCGGGCGTTGAACTGCTTGATGACGATGTCGTTGGGCTGAGCGCCGGCGGGGAGGAGGGTGAAGAGGGTGGGGCCGTTCTTGTCGATCATGCGGATGACGGCGACGTCGGCGGAGGCGGAGTCGGCGACGAGGAGGAGGTGCTCGTCGGCGGAGAAGGCGAGGGCGTCGGGGTGGGAGCCGGTGTGGACGCTGGCTTCGGCGCGGCCGTCGTCGATGGAGTAGAGGGTGGCGGAGTCGGAGCCGAAGTCGGAGACCCAGAGGCTGGAGTCGTCGCGGCTGACGAGGGCGCTGGAGGGTTTGGAGCCGACGACGTAGGTGCCGCTGACCTCGTTGGTCCAGGAGGAGATCTCGGAGATGGAGTCGGAGTCGAAGTTGGTGGAGAAGATCTCGCCGCCGTCGGGTTTGACGGCGAGGTGGGTGGGTGTTTTGCCGACGTGGAGAAAGGTGAGGAGCTGGTCGTGCTGGAGCGTGGCGTCCTGCCTGCCGCGCCAGGAGTCGGGGTCCGCGGCGAGCCAGACGGCCATGACGCGCTGGGCGGAAGAGCAGGCGGCGAAGACTTTGGAGGAGTCGGGCAGGATGGAGATGTCGGTGACGCCGGGGCAGCCGGAGAAGGAGCTGCGGAGGGTGAGGGGGTGGTCGGAGTCGTCGGGGTGGATGGCGTAGACGGAGAGGCTGCCGGCGGCGCGGTTGCTGACGACGAGGGAGCGGTTGTCGGGCGCGACGCGGACGACGCCGGGGGCCTCGCCGGTGGCGGCGACGGCGATCTCGCGGCGGCGGTCGAGGTCGATGACGCTGACGGTGTTGGAGCCGGAGTTGGCGACGTAGGCGCGTTTGCCGTCGGGCGCGACGGCGACGGAGTAGGGGGTGCGGTGGACGCCGATGGTGCGGACGACGGTGTTGGTCTCGGCGTCGATGACGGTGAGCGAGTCGGAGCCGGCGTTGGCGACGTAGACCTCGTTGCGGAGAGGGTTGACGGCGAGGCCGGTGGGCTGGCGACCGACGGGGAGGGTGCGGTCGCGGCGCAGGTAGACGAGGTCGAGGACGGTGACGGTGTTGTCCGCGCCGTTGGAGACGTAGGCGAACTCGTGGTAGCTGGCGGGGTAGACGGGAAAACGGTAGCGGTTGCAGGCGGTGAGGAGCGATAGAGCCGCGAGCAGGAGGACGAGGCGGGCAGGGACGCGAGTGAGAAGAGGTGTGGGCACGCTTACTGGAGTGTAGGGAGAGTGCGGAGGGATGTAAATGGGGCGCTCAGGGCCTGGTCTTGCGCCACTGTGCGAAGAGCCAGCCGCCGTAGCCGAACTGCAGCGCGAGGACGACGAGGTAGACGTAGACGAGGTGGCGCTCGGAGAGGGTGTGGAAGGGGATCATCGAGCCTCCAGCATGTCGGGTAGGGGTTCGCCGCTGAGGAAGCCGAGGGCGAGGGCGGCCTGGTGCTGCTGGCGGCGGCGTTCGAGCGCGTAACGGTAGCCGAGCAGGAGCGCGCCCCACATGCCCCAGCCGGCGAGGTTCCAGAGGACGGCGGCGTACATGCTGGGGTCGATGCCGGAGTCTGCGCCGCCGCCGAAGACCGGGGCGGGATGCTGGGTGCGCCACCAGCGGATGGACATGAAGCAGATGGGGACATCGACCGCCGCGAAGATGGCGAGCGCGGCGGAGATGACGCCGGTGTGTCCGTCGGAGGAGAGGCGGCGGACGAGGAGATAGCTGACG
>JAJZFE010000362.1 GCA_021798655.1 Acidobacteriota bacterium
GGGCCCGCTCCGTCCACCCCACCCAGCCACTCACCAGCGGCGTCTGGTCCGGCAACTGGAGCGACCCCGCCCAGGAACGCCCCGTCACCAAAATCCAACTCGCCGAGTCCGACATCATCACCTTCCACAACTACGGCTGGCCCGAGGAGTTCGAAGCCCGCATCCAAGAACTCCAGCCCTACCACCGCCCCATCATCTGCACCGAGTACATGGCCCGCGGAGCCGGCAGCACCTTCGACAACAGCCTCCCCATCGCCAAAAAATACAACGTAGGCGCCATCAACTGGGGCCTCGTCGCCGGCAAAACCCAGACCTACCTCCCCTGGGACTCCTGGCAGAAACCCTACGTCCTCTCCCAGCCCACCGTCTGGTTCCACGAGGTCTTCCGCCAGAACGACACCCCCTACCGCCAGCACGAGGTCGACCTCATCCGCCAACTCACCGGCAGAGGAACACCCTCACCAACCCAAACCGGCCAGTAGCGAACCACAACCTGCTCCTCGTCGAATATTGTCATCCTCCCCCACTTTGGGTGCCCCATGTCTCGCTTCTGAGACATGGGGGTTATGTCCTACTCCCCAACGTCGAGTCCGGTCAGCCGGGTGGCCCATATATTGCAGAGCAACCTGCCCACCCGATGCCATCACCGTGGAAGCGTATCGGCACGAGGATAGTACGCCACCAGCAACGCTCCCTCGTCCGGGTCCAGGCGAGTGGCCTCATAATCAGCTCCGTCTCCATACGTGACAATCGTGCTTTCAAAGTAAAGATTCACCTCGTCGGCTGCATCGACCAGGCCGAGATAAAGACTCGTATCTGGTGAAATCATCAACACGCCATGCCGACTTCTCGGTTCCATGTGGAGGCACACCTCATGCTGGCCCGTCGCAATCGGCTGCGAATACCAAGAACTGCTCCGCAAAGAGGCCACCCACCGACCGTCCAGTCCCGCGTTCACCGCGTTGTACCGATGCAGCCGCTTGGTGTCCGACCGCAACAGAAAGAATATCCGCGGTGCCGCTGGCGTTCCCATCCCCGGGTCCATCGTCGGTGCCGTTGCCGTGCTGCCTGCTGCTGGTAATCCGCACCCACGAAGCTCATCCGGCGAAGCATAATCGTTCCGCCGGGTCCACCGCTTCAGCGCCTTCGCGTCTGGCGTATCCGACTTCGGCATCGCCGCAATTCGTCGCAGCCACACCGTCGCAGCGCTACGCTCCACCGGCTGTAGCGTGCTTGTGTCCACAAAGTAAGTCTTGCCCGCAACCACATCCAATTGGCCCACATGTAACGTCGGCTTCATGCCCAGAAAAAGCTTCGAGGCAGTGCAAAACCGATGCACTCCAGGTTCCATCTGCGTGGCGATGTACGACCTCTGCTGTGTCTCGCCTATCCATCTCCTATCGACAGCAACCTGTATCGGGCCTCCTTGCCCGCCAAACTGCGGAATACCCCAAAAGAAATACACCAGCGCCTTACCCGCCTCCGCAGGCCCCGGCAGCTTCGGCGGCGGCACCGGACCACTTGGCATCTGGTTAGGGTCGGCACCGCACGCCGCCTGCGCCTCCGCCGTCTTCCACAACTTTGGTATTCCCGACGACGGCAGTGCCTGTACATACATCGCACCGTCGTCCGCGCTGATCGCCCGCAGCGTAAACACTCCCGCAATCCTGACTGTCTGGTTGTAGAAGAAGTTCGACTGCCCCGCCACCGCATCCACACGCGCCAGCAGCACCGCATGCTTGGCGTGCGGCAAGGCTCCCCTCACCTTGGCGGCCACACACAGATGATGGATCCCCGGCGTCACATCCACATAACTGTATCCATACACCTTCTGGTGATTCACGCCGAACCACTGTCCATCCATCCCCAGTCGCACCGGCTCTCCAAGTGAGCCAAACAAGCCGCGCGTCTCGGTGATCACATACACCCGCGCCATCCCCGGCTTCAGCGCAGCCTCCGCGTCGTGGCTGCCTGCCGAGGTCTGCATGCCACTCGCCCCCTCCGCACCGCACGCCGCCTGCACCATCGGCAAGCTGTAAGGATCAACTACCGGCGTCTGTCCCGCCAGCCCGATCCCACCACCAAGCACGAGCAACGCCACCCCAGCCATCCGCAACATCATTCGGCTCATCCGCTCACCTTCAGCACACCTCCTTGGACGATTCTCCGCTGTGAAGGCCACCTCACGACCCTTACCCATTCTCAACAGCCTGCCTCGAAACAGGTGTATTCGATTCCTCGCGACAGAGATTGGGGCGGAAACTTCAGGCAGTAAAGGTGATCGAGGAGATCGAGGCATGGCGTGCCGAGTACGCAACGAAGAGGAACCCCTGTCTCGAAGGCGAAACCCGACTTCCAACGCTCAATGCCGATCAGGAGCGCCACCGCGAAGCTGTACCGACGGCGTAGTTATAAAGGTACCGCTCACAAGGTAGACGCCTGCTCCTTGTTGGCTCCCTTGTGTGCTCGCGGTCAGCACCGCCAGACCGTTGCTACCCCAGCGAATCAGCTTGACCGGCATTCCGGTTACGCTCGGGATATCCACGGAGCCCAGCAGCGCATTCGTTCGCACATCAAAGGCTTCCAGCGTCATCTGCTGGCTCGGAGCATTCACCGGGGTCGTTAAAACCCAGACCATGCCCAGAGTGTCGTCCACAGTCAGCACCGTACTCTGGCCCGAGAATATACCCCCTGCCACAACATTCAGTGGCAGATGTGTGCCGATCGTGTTGTTCGATGGATCGAAGATATTTCCCTCGTAGCCATACACGTCGCCGCTCACTGCGGAATACTGTATAGCCCCCATCATCAGCGGTTGTGAGGATGAAGTCAGTTGCACCCCACTCGAACTGACCCCGAGGACCAGTACCGGATAAGTCGCGCTTTGCGGGTATGCACCGTAGATAGCACTGCCGTTTGGGTTCCACGCCAGCGACGAAAGCGGCTCCGGATAGCCCGTTGGGCCAGACGACGCCGTCGGGCGCTGCGTCGGCCCATCGTAAACTGCAACGCTCCCTGCCTGGCTCACCGATGAGGAACGTGACACCGCAATCGTCGCCGGACTTCCCGGAGCCGCCTCAAGATCCAGTGCAGAGTAGGGCTGCCCCGACGGGCTTGACCCCAGAGGAATCGTGATATCCGGTGCGAGAGTCGGCAGAGAGAATCGCTGCACCGAACCATTTTTGTCTATCCCGGCAAACAGCCATGAGTCATCCGATGAGACCGCCAGATGATTGGCACCCGGCCCCGCGCTCACCGACGTGCCCAACTGTCCCGTCATGGGATTGAGCGCTGTGATCGTATTGGGATTCGTCGGGTTTGTCCCTGCGACAGAAAGATAAATCTGCCCCGACATTGCGTCCCACACCATGTCGTTTGCCTGAACCGCAACGGTTGATACCGTAATGCCTGCGGTTCCGGGCTGTGGCGCGGGATTGATGGTCAGATTGGCCCCAAAGTTCAGGGCGTTTGGGACCGGCGTTTGTACGACCAGCGTTGCTGCTGTAGGAGCATTACTTACGCTGATCAACTGACTCGGTACGGTCGCCGTCATCTGCGTCGGCGAGATGTACGTCGAAGCCAGTGCCGTGAAGTCCCACTCTACCGTGTCTCCCTGGGCGAAGTTGGTGCCGGTAACGGTCACGGTAAAACCCGGGCCCCCTGCCACCACACTGGCGGGGCTCACGCTGGTGACGTCCGGTTGGCCGTTCGCGGGTTGCGGGCCCAGGCCGGTGTTCCCGCCCAAAGTCCCGGTGAAGGCCGAATGTCCGCACCCGGCCAACGTTGAAACCAGCAAGCCGACCGCAACCCCCGAAAAAATAGCCCGCATACAACTCCCCTGCGCTCAATAACTCCGGAGTTCAGAACCGGACGTGAAGCGCGACAGGGATTTATAGCACTGGAGCTTATGGCCTGCAACTTGACGCCCAGCTGGGTGCCCCATGTCTCGCTTCTGAGACATGGGTTCCAAGCCACCCCCCCATACCCCTGTCAACCCCACCTCACCCGCAACCCAAACAAAATCAACCACATCCCCCTGAACAACCAGTTCCCCTCAACCCGCTATACTTAAACCAGCAAACCAAAAGTCCCCCAGCCAACAGGCCGGGGGGCTTTCGCACTTAACCCCAACAGATACAAGACTTTACAAATAACACGTTTAGAATCAAGACTTTGCCACGCAAGTCCAGACCTAAACCCAATCGAATGAAGACTTTGACGCAAATAGCCGGGGGAGGGGGGATAGCCGATCTCCCCCATCCCTCAGTGGCCACCCATCTACTTCGAGGAAGCCACCGCCGCATCATGCGCATAATCCACCCGCACCGAAAGAATCTCGTACGGATGGATCGCCACACTCACCGTATTGCCAACCACCGGCAGAGCAGCGCCCAGCGGCTTCTCCATCAGGTTCGTCTCCGTCGCAGCCGTCGCTCCCGGCGGAACCGTAAACTTCACCGTCGACTCCTTCCCGGCCCACTCGAACACTCGCAGAATCAGGCCATTGTCGTCCTCGGCCTTCTTCACCGCGGTCAGCACCACGTTCTCCGGAGCCACCGATAGGTACGAGTGCTCCAGCGGCAGGCTGCCCGTATGGGCCTGCACCTGCATCCCCTGCAGCCCGTAGTTGTACTCGTAGCCCGCCCGCTCCGTCAGCGCCTGCTTCCACGTCCCTGCATGCGGATACAGCGCATAGCGGAAGTGCTGGTGCCCCCGGTCCGCCTCCGGATCGGGCCAAGTCGGCGAGCGCAGCATCGTCAACCGCAACACGTTACCCGCGGCGTCGTACGCATACTTGGCCTCGTTCAACAGGCTGAAGCCGTGCTGCCCATCGCCCAGGTCCGCCCACCGCATCGCCGGAACTTCAAACTTCGCCTGCTCCCAGCTATTGGTCCGCAGCGTAGTCCGGTCGATCGTGCCATACGGAATCTCGTACGTCGCCATCGGCCCGCTCGCTGCCAGCGGAAACGCTGCCTTCAGCAGCACATGCGTCTCATGCCAGTCGATGTCGTTCACCACATCCACCATCTTTGCGCCGGCATCCAACTGGATATCCTGCACAAACCTGGAGCTCTGCCACGTCCGGCTCACCCGGATCACCGCCCGCATCGGCGTATTCTCCACCAGCTTCACGGAGTCGACCTCCGCGATCGGCGTCATGTGGTTCAGCGTCCCCGGATCGATGTTCCACGCATCGTAGTCCTTCGGCGTGTCCTTGAAGGTCTGCAACTGGTTCCCGCAAGCCCCCTTCGCCAGACTCTCGAAGTTAGCCTGCTTGTCGAACAGACTGGTAATGCAGCCCGTCGCCGGATCTACCACCACCCGCAGCGCAGCGTTCTCCATCGTCAAGCCGCTGGCCGACTTGTCACTCGCCTTCAGATCGCTGGCAAACGGCTTGGCTGCAGCCACCACATGCAGCACCTCGTAGCCCAGCGAAGGCACATCCTTCGCCTCCACCAGCAGCGTGTAGCGATTCGTCTTCGCATCCCGCGAAACCACCGACGAAGGCACCACCCGGTCATGCCCATCCAGCACCGACACCCCATTCGCCGATGCCCCCGGCATCTGCACCTCCACCGTCGCCACCCCGGTGCGCGGCCACGCCAGCGGGTTGAAGATCATCACCGGCACATCGCCGGCGGCCTTCGTATTCACCCCCGCCGCCAGCGTGCCCAGCGCAGTCGACGCAATCTCATCGGTCTCTAGCCGCACCATGTCGTAGTCCTGCTGCGCTTCCTTGTAGATCACGCCGATACCCGATCCCGCTGCCAGATCGTGAAAGCCGTTGAACGTAATCTTCTTCCACGCATCCGTGAACTGCGCATTCGGATAGCTGCTGCCGCCCAGCCACGCCAGCGACGCATACTTCTCCGCATTCAACGTGCCCTCTTCGCTCTCGCGCATATTGCGCTTGTGCTGGGCCTGCGTCGTCATCACGCCGCGGTGATACTCAAAGTACATCTCATCCTTCCACGTCGGAATCGCAATCTTCCCTGCCTCCGGCGTCGGGAACTTGTACCCCTTGGCAATCGACTCGTAGTTCCACTCCGGCGAGTTGCTCGATACACTCTGCTCCGCTCGCGTGAAGAACGGCTGCGCCAGCCCATACTGCATCTTCGGCATAATCTTGTCCGGCTGCGACCAGTGATCGCCCTCGTCCAGAATCGCCCGCGTCGGCCCACCGCCATGGTCGCCAATACCGTACAGATCCATCATCTCTTCCATCCCCGGTGCCCGCTCACGCGCCGTCACCAGATCCGCGGATAAACGCACCGGATTCAGGTTGCCGTTCGCATAGTCGTGCGGAAAGTACGTCAGCACCTTGCTGCCATCCGGCGACTCCCACCAGAACAGCTTGAACGGCAACTGGTTCGTATCGTTCCACGTCATCTTCTGCGTCACAAAGTAGTCCACGCCGCTGCGCTTGTAGATCTGTGGCAACTGCCAGTTGTACCCAAACGAGTCAGGATTCCACCCAATCCGCACATCCACGCCATACTGCTGCTGGAAGAACCGCTTACCCAGCAACAGCGACCGCACCTGCGATTCGCCGTCCGGCATATTCAGGTCCGGCTCCACCCACATCCCGCCAACCACCTCCCACCGGCCCTCCTTGATCCGCCGCTTGATCTCCTCATTCATCGCCGGATACTTCTCCGCAATCCACGCGTTGTACTGCGCGGCAGATTGCGTATACGTGTAGTTCGGATACTCGTTCATCAACTGCAGCGCCGTCCCAAACGTACGCTTCACCACGTCGACCGTCTCGGTCCAGGGCCACAACCACGCCGCGTCAATATGCGAGTTGCCCGTCATGTGGATCGTCGCTTGTTGCAGCAGCGGCTTCAACGGCTCCAGCATCTGAGTCGCCTGCACCAGCGAGGCATCGAACTTCTTCTGCTCGTCTGCGTCCAGCGCTTTCAGGTCCACTGCAGCAATCGCTTTCTCCAGCGTCGCCATATCGGCAGAGGTGTTCTTCGAGAGCGAAGGAATCAACAGGGTCGACGAGAGAAACTCCTGCCGCAGATCAACTGGATTCGGACGTCCAGGTGCAAAGTCGATCTTCAGCGTAGCTCCGGCAAACGTCTTCGTGTCCACCGTGTGTAGCAGCTTTACCGCCACCAGAATCTTGTCGCCCGGCTTGGCCTGATCGAACAGTACGATCGGCTCCAGGTCGTCGCCCAGCGCCACCCGCCGGCTGTTGAAGTAGATAATCTGCGGCATGGGACCGTTTGCATTGGCGCGAAACTGAAACCAGATCCGTGCCCCTGTCAGATCGTACCCATGCAATGTCTTCGGTACTTCTATGCTGCGCCGGTACCACGCCGCCTCGGTTGAGGCGTGGCTGCGCGGGCCTACCTCTGTCCAGCCGGAGTCGTCCAGATCTACAGCCTCCCCGTGCGCCAGATCGCCCGCATGGTAGCGCCACTGCTCCGCCGGTAGACTGTCGAAACTCGACAGCCGCTCAATCACCTGCTGATCCTGCGCCGGCAGCGTCGCCGTAATCTGGGAAACCTCTTTGGCAGACTGCGCCTGGGCAGGATTGCCTCGCAGCGCCAGCGGAGCGAACAGAACCAGCGAGGCCAGCACAACGTTGCCACAGCGACGGGGGGTGGAAAGACCGAATCGAATGCTCAAGTCAAACTCCTCTTAAGAAACTACAAGGGTGATGTCGCCGCAACCGACCGCAGCGGAAATTCAAAGTATGAGGAGTCTAACCCGTCACGCTGCCTCTCGAATAGCCATCGGCGCGTTGCCACCCTGACCATGCCCCTACCAATAACTTCTCAGCAGCCAACCCCGCATCGCCTTCCGCTTTGCGATACGCTCGAAGTCTATGGCTCTCCCGAAGATCCTCCTCAGTTGGAGCGGTGGTAAAGACAGCGCCTGGGCGCTCCATCTGCTGTGCCAACAAGGCCAGTACGAGGTCGTTGGCCTGCTGACGACCATCAACGAACAGTTTCGCCGCGTCGCCATCCACGGCTATCGTGAGGCACTGCTCGACCAGCAGGCCATCGCCACCGGTTTGCCACTGTGGAAGGTCGATCTGCCCTTCCCCTGCACCAACGCGGACTACGAGTCACGCATGGCAGCCGTCTGCCTCCGTGCTCGAGAGGAAGGCCTGCACGGCATCGCCTTTGGCGATCTCTTCCTCGAAGACATTCGCGCCTACCGGGTAGAGAAGCTCACCGGCACCGGCCTCCAACCCATCTTCCCCGTCTGGGGCATCCCCACCGACCAGCTCGCCCAGCAGATGATCGCCGCAGGTCTGCGCGCACACCTTACCTGCATCGATCCCCGCCACCTCGACCGCTCCTTTGCCGGACGCACCTTCGATGCCGACCTGCTCCGCGACCTGCCTGCCACCGTCGATCCCTGCGGAGAACGTGGCGAGTTCCATACCTTTGCCTGCGCCGGACCCATGTTCTCGCGTAGCATTTGTGTAACCCCCGCTCAGACCGTCGAGCGCGATGGCTTCCTCTATGCCGATCTCCTCCCCACCCCGGACCCGCTTCCCACGTCGTAGAGCCCTGCTGCAGCTTGCAGCCAGCGCCTGCCTCGCCACCTGCTGCTTCGCCACCTGCTGCCTCGCTGGCGCCTCGGCAAACGCCCAGACCCTCGCCCGTCCAGGCTGGGCCGGCTCCGGCCTCACCCCAAATCCCTGGTGGCGGCACGCCGTAATCTACGCCATCGATCCCCACGACTTTCAGGACTCCAACGGCGATGGCACCGGCGACCTCCCAGGTCTTGCACGAAGACTCGACTACCTGCAATCTCTC